>NZ_CAXTXI010000015.1:0-72649 GCF_964248325.1 Agathobaculum sp. Marseille-P7918
AACTCAACTTTAACCGATGTGGCCCTATCCTTCATCCCTTTTTTATTCAACTGTCCAAGATGTATTGTACTCCTACAACCCAAAAAGAAAAAGACCGAGGAGAATGCTTTACAAACGGGACAGTAAATGGTATAATACCTTTTGTACCCGCGCCCGTAGCTCAGCTGGATAGAGCGTTGGACTCCGACTCCAAAGGCCGTGCGTTCGAATCGCATCGGGCGTACCATAAAAGCCGCTTGTTCGTAAGAACAGGCGGCTTTTTTGTAACTTTTTAGAGTGGATAAAATAAGGGGTGACGGCTTTGGCGTCCGTCTTGGCGTCCATGACGGGAGCCAAAGACAGTGGAAAACGCAAAAGGGGGAAGGTGCTCCAAGTGGTCGGAGTGTAATTATAGGACTTGGAAAAGTCAGGCATATCAATAGTTCGCAGGCTGTCAGCAAGAGGATTTATCATATGGTTTAATACATTGCTTGTTTAATTCTGGATAAAAATTCTCTAATTTCGTTAGGAATATCATCAATCTGTAATTCCGCAATTATGGCTTTCTTTGATACTTTCAGCTTTTTTTCTTCATTGAGCCAAGATAAAATCTGCTTAAGCCCCTCTTTCCCCATTCCGGATCTTCTCAATTCATCAATCTCAGTAAGCGTTTCGTTAGCTGTACGTATTTCTTTTGCTTTCCTTCGGTATTCATTGCTGGAGCGATATAATTCTAATCCGTCAAAAGATGATAATTTTTGGAGATTATCCTCAATGACAGTACAGTAATCATATTTAGCTAATTGAATGGTATTTTGTAGTGATTTACAGATTTCCGTTTCAAGTTCTTCTATCGAGGGGATTTCTTTGTTTGGGTTCAGTTTCTCAAGTGTTCGACGAAGTAGAGGTGCAGATAAAATATAGGATTCAATTTCATAGTTTTTAAGAAAATAATTGAAAGCGATGGATAAGTTTTATCAACCCATGTTGGTTTTTAAACCCTTTAACCAATCACAGGGTATGCAGGTTGGATTAAGGAACTATGCAGATCTAGAATTGCGCGAAATAAAACCTACATTTAAAAAGCTAACATGTAAGCCTTTTGGAATGTTATTTTGCAGAACAGATAGATTAGCTCTTGATTTAGCGTTATATTGTAAATTATCTTATGAAAAGATGGTTCATCTTCGAGAGCAACTTCCTCAATATGTAACGAGTTATAAAGATAATCAGAAAGTTAAAAAAATGAATATGGGGATCAAGCTGCCGAAATAATAAAAGTTTTCACCGAGCTTATAAAACAAGATATTTATTCCTGCGGGATGTGCTGGGATGAAAAGTTATTATTGGACATTACTGCGCTATTATATTACTGCGTTGCAATACAATAAGGTTGGAAAATATGAATAGTACATCTGAAGAGAAATCAAAAGCAACTAGTATTTGACTGGTAACTGAGCATGGTTGCAGTAACTTACGTTGCATTGCATCTAGATGGTTTGCAAAGCAACCGAATCATTATTATATGGCGGATGTTATCTTGATGCTGGGGTATCTGGGTGAATCTCCCAGATACCCCAGCGATTAGAATGATGCGATATGGCTTTGTGCGTATTTCACTCTGCGATAGAACGTGTTGGATTTTAATCCCGTCTGCCGCATGGCTTCCTTGGCGGTGATCTCGCCACGCTGCCAGCGGGTGGCGACGGCTTCGAAGTTATCCGGCAGGGGAAGGGGCGCGCGGCCATGGTACTTGCCTTGTGACTTGGCGATGGCGATGCCCTCGCGCTGGCGCTGGAGGATGTACTCCCGCTCGAGCTCAGCCACCGCCGCGAATATGGTCAGCATGAATTTGCCGGTCGGGGTGGTGGTGTCGATCACCTCCTTCTTGGAGACGAACTCGACCTGCTTGGCTGTCAGATGCTCCACCAACTCCAACAGGTCGCGCGTATTGCGGGCGAAGCGGCTGATCGACTCGACGATCACGGTGTCGCCCTTTCGGACGTAGCTCATCATGCGCTGCAGTTCTGGGCGGTCGGTGTTTTTGCCGCTCGCCTTGTCGATGAAGATCTCGTCCGCGCCCAGATCGCGCAGCAGCGCCTGCTGCCGGGCGGGGTTCTGCTCCTCCGTGCTAACGCGGACATAGCCGATGTTCATATGACTGCCTCCTTTTGGTTCCGTCCAACGGATGGAAAAAGCCTGCCGGAAAATCCGGCAGGCTTTACCTTACTGTATATGCATTTTTAGCGATGCTCAACTTGCGCACTTCTGGCATGGCGTCAGACCGAGCGACTTGGCGTTCGACAACGTGGTCGGCGTGGCATTCTTGCCCGCGCAGCTGGCCTCATAATGATAGCGTTTGCCACTGGGCGTGATGTATACAGTGGACGGGACGCTGTCCTCTTGTCCGCCTGCATCGACCGAGGTGCTGGGTGTGGATGGTTCGGACGGAGTGGAAGGCGTTGTTGCAGGCGGTTTAAGCGCGGCCGTTCCCTTTTCCGCTGTCAGGCGGCAGGTCTGGCCGTCGGTCATGGCAATAATTGTGCCGTTCAAATCGGTACGCCAGACTGGCACGCCGGTCAGTTTTTGCAGCGTCGTGGCGCTCGGATGTCCATAGCTGTTGCCCGCGCCGCAGCTAATCACCGCGGCGTTCGGCGAAACCGCAGCAAGGAACGCGCTGCTCGTGGATGTGCTTGACCCATGGTGGCCAACCTTGAGCACATTGCTCTTAACATTCGTACCCGCCGACAGGATGGCATTCTCGACTTCGGTTTCCGCGTCACCCATAAACAGGAACGATGTATTCTCATAGGTTGCTTTAAGAACGATCGAGGTATTGTTCAGATTATCTGCCTGCTGCGCGGCCACGACCGAGACTGTCGCGTCGCCCAGCTGGAAGGCCTGGCCCGCGATCGGAACGGTCACAGAAACATTTTTTGTCTCGATTGCATCCAGCACATCCGTGTATGTCTGCGTGTTGGTAGTCGTGTCTGGCAGCAGTACATTGTCTACATCAAGTGCAAGGATGACGTCATCCATGCCGCCGATGTGATCGGCATGCGGGTGGGTGCCAACCACATACTTCAATTCATCCGCGCCTACATCACGCAGATAGCTGACAATATCGTCGCCGTCCTCGTTGTTGCCCGCGTCGATCAGCATGTATTCGCCGTCGCTCGACAACAAGATGCTGTCCGCCTGCCCGACATCCAGATACTCCACAACAAGCGATTCATGGTCGGAGGTGATAACATATACACTTTCTGTATTGCCGTCCCACAGCACGCGTGCGTCCAATGACTCGGAGACAAAGCGCGCCGGCACCATGGTGCGACCACCGATCAGCTTAGCGGGAACGTCCAGCGTTTGCGCGCGCCCATTGACATAGGCGGTCGTGTTGTCGATGGTAACCTGTACAGTCGTGCTGGCCTTTTGAGCCGAAGCGGTCTGCGTAGCGTTGTCCCAAGTCACATCAGCGTCCAGCGCTTCAAAAATTGCGCGCAGTGGCACCAGTGTACGACCGTTCAGGATGGTCGGCGGCACATCGGTTTGCAGCGCGCCGCCGTCCACATACAGGTCAACAGCAAACGTGCTCGGCAACAGCATTGTCAGCGCAAGCAGAGCGGAAAGAAGTTTCTTTTTCATAGTAGAACCCCTCGATCATAGCATAATTTCCGCTAATGCACCCAGTTTTGCTCAATGGATGTTTGCAATGCGCGGAACAGCGGTAGATAGGTGCTGCTGATCTGCGAAATGATCTCAAGGGCGGTTTGCTGGTTGTACGCGTGTGACGCGAGATTGCGCGCCTGCAATGCGTTTAGCCAAGCAGCCTCATCGTCGATCATATGCAGTCGATAGGCTTCCTTGATAATGCTGCGCGGCGAGCCGGTCACAGCGGTGTTGACACCTTCGTTTTCCATCGCCTCTTTTATGGCCTTCCAAGCCTGCTCAAAACAAATTTGATAGAGCGAAACCAGCCCGGTCAGTACAACATTGTCATAGGGCGGCTGATAATTTTGGATATCCTCCAGATTGTGCAGCGCCTTGCAGAAATTCTCAAACTTTTTCATAAAGCACTTTTCCGTCCTTCTCAATATTTTCAAGCAGCGCCTCATCCACGGTACAATCTAGATTGACCACGTCATATTGCAGCAGGGTATCAGTCTCTTCGTCTACCGCAAGCGCGAAGCCGGAAATATCACCGCCGCTGACCGCAAGGTCGATGTCGCTGCGTTCTTTGAAGTCGCCACGCGCGCGGGAACCAAACAAGACCACCTGGCACAAGCCATATTGTGCCGCGAGATCGCAGATCTGTTTCAAAACGACATCGCGGATGCCGGTCGATTCGGGCAGCATATTATCCCTCCTAGTTAGATTGTCCTCATTATAACAAAAATCGCTCTGCCCGTAAAGCAAGATGCTGTCGAATCGGGTCGAAGTGTTGCAATAGGGTCGGGTTCCGTTTTGACATATTGCAAAACCCCAAAACCGACCCTATTGCCATACTTTTCGCGTGTGTCAGTAGGGTATACCCTATTGACAGGCTATTTGTCTGGTGGTTTGCTGTTTTTCGCGGACTTCTCTGCAATCTCGATCACAACCTCGACCAATGCGCCGAGCAGCTCGAATGCTTTGGAAATTGCCCCATGTGTGATGATTCCCCCTTTTAATATGCGTATAGTAATTCGCCGGTCATTTCGTGCAGCAGCGCCGGGTCGTACAGCAGCTCCTCAATCTCGTCCGGGTCGCAGCCGTAGTCTAAGAGCGCTTGCACCTCGGCTTCGCTTACGCCCATCGCTTTGGCAGCGGCGACCAGCTCGTCATGCAGACCGCCATCCTCGTCCCAAGGGTAGCCGTAGCACGGGGAATAGCGCCACCAGTGTGGATAGGTCGTGCGCGGCATAAAGCTGTCGGTGGTTTGGGAGCCATGTTTGTCGATCCTCAAGATTTCACCTTCCTCCGGCTGCTGTACGCTTTCCGGTTTGCCCAGCCGCAGACGCTTGGTTGCCTTAACCAGAATGTCCTGCGTAGAAGCATAGAGGACAAAACCATCATAGTGAAACAGGCACAGCGGATTGTCACCCACGACAAACCAGATGGCATCCTCACTGTCTAATACCGTAAATACAAAAGAGCCCTCGACTTGTTCGGCCATGGTTTTCAGGCTGGCAAAGTCGAGGGCGTTTTGTTGTTGTAAGAGCTGCACAGCAACATAGCTGTCGGTTTCGACGCTGGTCTGCGGCAGGTTTTCCTGTTGTCGCAGGAGCTTATCGTTCCACAGGATGCCGTTATGCGCGAGGGCAAAGGTTTTGCCATTGATGCTGCCAGGGAATGGATGGTTGTTTTGATTGAACTTTTCGTTGCCCTGTGTCGTCATACGGGTATGTCCCATGATGACGTTCACATCACTCGGCACGCGCAAGCGCAGCTTGCGGGCTGGCAGCGGGCGCTTGAAGATGCGCAGCCGTCCGCCGAAGTGGTAGGCGATGCCGGTCGCATCCGTGCCACGCACCTCGCATTCGCGGGCAAGAGTGTTCAAAATGCGGTTCTTTTCGCGCGTGGTGAGCTTGTTTTGGTGATCAATTAGTCCGAATAAACTGCACATCAGCATGCCTCCTCATTCTCTATGTTGGTGTTTACCGGCTCGTTGACATAGAGCCGACGTTCTTTTAGGTACTGGATCAGCTCGGGTTCTTCGATACGGTCGAGAAAATCGAACCAGCTCAAGTCCTGCAATTCCGCGTCGGAAAGCGAAATCGCCACCTCACAGAGGTGGTTTACCATCTGCAAAGTGGCGATTAAAGTGTTCAGTTTTAGCGTGCCACGGAACAGGCGAAGCTCAATCGTGTCCGCATTGGTAAGGTTAACGGCGGTGTACCGTCCGGCACAGGAGTCCTTCGCGTGGTTGAGTTGTTCCCGTGGACACAGTTTCATGCCGTAACGTGCTGCCCAGCGATTGAGCTGTGCCTGCGTCCTCCGGCTGAACCGCAGCAACTCCGGCCAGAACTTTTCGACGAAGTACACCAGCCGCGCGATACAGGATTCCTGTGTCTCGTAAGTACAGCCGAACGCCATGCGCGAAATATGAACGTGCAGCCCACAGGTGCCTGCACCGTGGCTGCGGTAACCGAGGTGCTTGGCTTCGTGTAGGATGTCCTCCCACGGCATTTCGTTCAGATGATAGTCCAGCGTCATCGGGTGGGTGACGAGTTCAAGGCCGTCGTCCAAGCTGCCATCTGTTTTGATGTACAGGTTTTCAGAATGGCGGTTGGCAATGTCGAGAAAACGGCGTGCGTGCGCGGTGCTTTCTCCGCCCTCGTCGATCTCGAGTTCCACACCAAAGCGGCGCAGCCCCTTGCCGTGGAACACCAGTTCCGGCATATAGCTATATTCATGGATCGGTCCGGACTCGCAACGGTCATCATAGCAATCACGGCACAGATCTTCGCCGCCATATTGGTAGACAGAGTCGTTTGTAATCAACGCGCCGCAACGTTCGCAGTGGGTATAAAAGCGCTCCCGGCAGGCGTGGCAGAGGACATGGGTATCGTCACCTTCGTCATCGTCGATGTAGATGCGCGTGCCGCATTCGTCACACAGGATAGTCAGGTCGCCTGCGCAGTCCGGGCAGAGCACATCCTCGCCAACGTGGAACATTTCATCAAGCGGGTGGACAGCTCCGCAGTTATCACAGGTGTAGGTTTCTTGCATAGTATTTTCCTCCCCTAATATTCTTCGGCCAGCAGCATGGTGCTGTGGGTTTGATCGTCAATGACATAGATTTTGGCGCTCACCGCGTTGCCGCAGGGAACGTCCATTTCGTAGGAATAAGGCGGCTGTTCCTGTGAGTGGGCGATGTGCTGTCCGGCTGCGGTGCGCGTCAACTGGAATACCTGCAAGTAATCGCGTTGTTCGTCCGGGATGCGGTCAATGAGGCTCCAGAGCAGGATCACCAACCAAGCGGGAAGGCCATGCTGCACGCCGCGGGTCAAGTACTTCGGGTTTTGAAACATAGGCAATTCTCCTTTGAAAACGAAAATAGCCACTGGAACGACGTGTCGTTCCAGTGGCTCTATTATTATAGTATGTGTTTGATATGGCTGCAGGTTCAGATGTGAAAAAGCGGCCATTATTTACTCAAGCGATAAGATATTCTGTAAGATGATTGCAATTTTGTTTAGATTATTAACAGAAAGGCCTTGAAGCAGATCGTGCAGTTCCGTCAATATGGCATCTTTTTCTCCGCTGACTGGTTTCGGCTCGGCGAATAGTTCTGCCATTGAAATATCTAGCGCGCAAGCGATCTTTTCCAGCGTTTTTACGGTTGGGCTCTTAAGGCCGCGTTCCAAATGTCCTAAGAATGCGGGGTTGATCTCTGCCTGTAGTGCTAAAGTTTCCTGACTCCATCCTTTCAGCTTACGGAAGTATCGGATGCGGCTTCCGATATCGATTGCACAATACATAGCTTCACCTGCCCTTTGGTATTACGATATCTTCACAATTAGTATTGCGCAAATCCTTAAAAGTATTGTATAATAATACCTATAAAGATTGAAATGATCAGGGGGAGTTGAAATGAGCAAAAGATGTATAAATTGCGGTGCTGAGCTACCAGATCATGCGAAATTTTGCAATAAATGTGGCGCTACAGTGCCAGAGCAGAACAGTGCACTGTTTTGTCCGAAATGCGGTGCAAAGCTGGAGTCGGGTACGAAATTCTGTGGTAGTTGCGGAACTCCGATTGGAGGAGCTGCCAATACAGCTTCAGCAGGTACGGGTACTTATACGCAGGATCAAACCGGAAATCCTCAACCGATCACGGATTTTAGTATGGTACGCCCAAAGAAAAAGAACTGGACGAAAGTACTGGCGGGAATCGGTATCGTTGTGGTTATCTTGTTTGTAATTGGAATTTTGTCTGAGGATAAAGCCAGCAGTATTGTCCAGAACGGCACCTTCGATGATTATTCAGATAAAACGGTAGGCGAAGCGTTTGAAGAACGGTTTTTAAAAGGATCATGGTCGTCGGAAAATAGTGGGGATATAACGTATGTCACGTTCACAGGCTATGATTCCGATACGGTCACTGATTGGGAAATCGTGTTCAAAGTTTTAGATAATCGCTTCCGTGTGGAATCCGTTGCGGTCGATGGGGAGTATTATACTGACGCGTTATCAATTTCAGCTTTGCTGGAGTACGTCTATACAGGGAATACAGATTCTTTGTTAGGATATGCTTTCTTACAGGCATTGTTTTCATAAAAAGTAAGGAGTAATACATATGTTTTGTACAAAGTGCGGCAAAGAATTGCCGGATGGAAGTGCGTTTTGCACGAATTGCGGTGCAAAAATCGTATCAGAATTCTCAAACGGACAAGCGCAAAAGTCTGATCCACCACAGCCTGAGACAGCCTCTACAACCGAGTCCCATAGGGTATCCAAAACGCAGGATGGAATCCAATTCTCTCAACAGCAGACAGCAGAACAATCCGCAACGAGTGCATCAAATACAGGGTCAGAAGAAACGAATTCGGAAACAGTTGTGCAGCAGATCATCGGGAAGAATGCAGAGTACTATTTGACTCAATTTGTTCGCATGCGACAGGGTGCCAAAAGCAAAATAAATTGGGCATCGTTCTTTCTTGGTATAGGTCATGCATCCTATCGCAATGTATGGCGAGAGTGGCTGAAAGCAGTTCGCCTACCTTTGATACTGAGTATCGGCCTACAGGTGCTTGGTATACTGTTGCTACAGATTCAATTTATCCTTGGAATTATTGTGGAATGCCTTTCCATACCGGTTTCGATATGGTTTTGGGTTGCAGCGCTTTTACTATCAAAACGGTTTAATCAAATTTATATGCGTCATGTCGAAGATAAAGTGGCAAGACATGATTTGAAGCCGGATCCCTCCATCGGCAGGGCTATTTTAACTTGGTTTGTCAGTTGGATTGCCTATATGCTTCTTATGAGTATTTTGTCTTCGCTTTTGATGAGTGCGTTGATTGGCGCGTTTAGTGGAGCGAATGAACAGATATTAGATGATATGGTACCAAATCAGGAAATTGTTGATTCCATAGAGCCAATATCTCCAGAAACGGATGATTCTTTGGATTCACAAGCTTACGCAATCGATATGAATGATTATGTGGGCTCTTGGATGGTGGATCGGTATAACAGTTACATGGATGGCTTTGTTGGTTTTACCATCGAAAATAACAACGATCAGTTTTATTTCTCTGCAAATGGAGTATGGAATCAAGGCGATCGTGTCACCAACATTGAGTATGCGCAGATCGAACTCAATTACGAGGGGACCCAAGCGGGCGGTTATTATGAAGATGATCGCGGCAACACGGGCGATATCATTTTGGACTTTGAGGATGGAGAACTGTATTTAACGATTACTGTGGATGGCAGCGGCAATTATAGCTTCGCCATGTCGCATGAGCATTGTACGCGAGATTATGATACGGCAGGAAACATATCTGAGCCGGAAAGTGCGCCGCAGACGCAATCCTATAAGTTCTATCACGAGGATCATACCTACTCCAATGGAATGGATGGCTTGGGTGGATATACGATCGGTGAAGATCATCTTTGGCCGACCGATACGTTGACGATTACGGATGCAGATCTGAACGAGTTGACCCGCATGGAGGTTGCCGCTATCCGAAATGAAATCTATGCACGTCATGGCTATACATTCTCTTCGCAGGAATGGGCTGATTTCTTTGCCACAGCTACATGGTATGTACCAAACTTTGCATTCTCCAACGATATGCTGAATACAACAGAAAAACAGAATGTTGAAACCATTCTTGCCTATGAAAAAGCACGCGGGTGGAACCAATGAAGCAAATACTTTGCTGCTTGCTAATTACTATGTGCCTAAGTGGTTGTGCATTCAGTCTCAAACAAAAAACGGAAAGCGTATCTGGTCAGACAGAACCCGTATCATCTCAGCAACAGGTGAAGCAAGACGAACAGGAGATGGTGCAACCGGAAAAGAATTTGCCGTTGGAGGGAAAAGTGATCTGTGTAGACCCTGGCCATGAGGTTACCAATTTGCGGGAACAGGAACCGATCAATCCCTATAGCAGCGAGACAAAAGAGGCGTTTGTGGGCGGCACAACGGGCAAAAATCAAACAGAAGAACAACTGAACTTGTCGGTCGGCTTGAAGCTGCAGGCGCTGTTGGAAAAGCAGGGCGCGACGATTGTAATGACGCGCACGACTCATGAAAGCGATATGACCAGCTATAAGAGAGCAAAGCTAGCAAATGAGAAGCAGGCGGATCTGTGTATCCGCATTCACGCCGATGGTTCGACTGACTCTTCGGTACATGGAATGTCCATGCTGGTGCCGTATGGAGAGCAGCTTGCTTCGCAGTCGATTGTGGAGCCAAGTCGCCTTGCCGGAGAATATGTGTTGACGGCTGCCATCAAGGCTACCGGTGCGAAAAATAACGGCATCGTGCAGCGCTCTGATTTAACAGGGTTTAATTTCGCAGAAGTGCCGACGATTTTAATCGAAATGGGCTTCATGAGCAACCCGGAGGAGGATGCGCTGATGGAAACCAAAAGCTATCAGGATCAACTGGCACAGGGGGTGTGTGATGGTATTATAGCGTATTTTTCTGATCAGAAGAACAATGAATGAAAGAGGGAACAATGATGAAGATGATGAAAAGAAAAATGGCATTGGCACTGACAGCGCTTACTTTGTTTGGAGGGATGCTGCCTGTGGCAGGCGCTGCATTAAGTGACTTTACGCAACAACGTACTTATTCCGGTCAATTTTCAGATGTAGCTGCAAATGCTTGGTACTATGACAATGTAAAGACTGCCTATGAGCTTGGATTGGTGAATGGTTCAAGCAACACGACCTATTCGCCGGAGGATAATATTACGGTGGCGGAAGTGCAGACGTTGGTAGCGCGCATTCATGCGACCTATCATGGCAATACCATCCCTGCAAAGTCAGGGGCTTGGTATACCCCATATATAGAATACTGCATGGAGCACATCGACCGTGAGATTTGCTCCATGGCATATATGGTGGATGGGGGCACTAAGGTAGCAGATACACCGGCTAGCAGAAGCTATTTTGCATATTTGATGTATGCCGCGATGCCGTCGAGTGAATACACCGCAATCAATACCGTGGCAAATGGATCGCTTCCTGATGTGGACAATATCGTATTCATGGATGCCAACAAGCGGGTTTATGCGTTGTACCGCGCAGGCATTTTGACGGGAAGTGATAGCCAAGGTACCTTCCATCCGGATTCGAATATCACACGTGCAGAAGTTGCTGCAATTGTTGCGCGCATGATTGACCCTTCTCAGCGCAAAACTTTTGTATTGCAGAATGAACCAAGTGAACCTTCTTTGGATAACTATGTGGGTCAATGGTACTTTGTGAACACTCCGGATAGTGGGCTTTCGATTGAAAAAATAGGAAATGATTATTATTTGACGCTGACGGTAGTGCAGGGAACCGGCCTTCGGTTCAATGGCACATTGGAACCGGCAAAGCTTGTCAAGATGGGGTCGTATTATCAAACGGAACAGTTTGATACAATGGCGGCAACTACTGCAATAACGCAACTTCGTCCGGAAGGGTCGCAACTGGTTATTTCTTGCACAGAGTATGGGGATAGCAGCTTGTCGATCAACATGTCAGGTGTCCGTTGCAGCAGAAGATAGTTTTTTTATTTATAAGACAAGTTCTTATATGTAGTTATGGATGAAGCTACCTGCAGTGATGTCCAATGTAACGATATAAAATCGCTTCGATGAATTGAAAGTATTGTAATTATAACGTGTTTTCCAGAAAAAGTAGAATGCTTTCCATGGTAATCCGCCACTCCCGGCCGACTTTAACGGCCGGGAGTTCTCCGTTTGCGATCATTTTGCGAATCTGCTGGCGAGTGGTTTTCAGCTGCGCGGCGGCTTCTTTCACTGTCAGGATCTCACTCATGCCCATGGACCAGACTTCCTTTCCGGATTGGTATTGCCCCAAGAGGAGTAGCTGCCGCCGTCAGTGGCATTGCGCTGCTCCCGGTAAATGAAATTATGCAGCTTGCGTACCAAAACTTTGCGAAAGCCCCAGTTGCCGTACTGGTCTTCCTGCGGTGAAATGCTGTATTTCTCGACATATCGCCTGAGGTTGGCCTTGTCCATCTCGAACAGACGACAAACCTCGGCAATGGTGTAGAAGTCCTTCATATCGTTATAGCTGATGTATTTCATGCGATAACACTCCTTAACGTGAATTGGAATTTGGCGGCACGGGAAGATGCAGCGCACCGTATTTCATGCCGTCTTATTTCTATGTTAGGTAATTCACTTCAAAAAGCGCTGGTTTATAGAGGGAAATAGGACGAAAAGGGGAGGTTATTTCCATTTCCAATGGTAAAGCGCAACATTCACCGGCTGATTGCTGACAGAATGGAGAATTTCTGTTAGGCTGGGCATGCGATTTTCCAGCAGACTGGGCATGTGCTTTGTGCTATATCTTTCGAGCAATGGAATGGGATTGATACCGAGCTTGCGAAATTTATTGAGCAAACCGTCTGTTTTGATACCCTGCTGCTCCATTGCTTGAAATGCGTTGTCGATATTCTGTGTGCGACGCATTTTAGTCAGTAAGGTACTCATCGTGTCTTTCACAGGCTGCGGAAATTTATCATGGCTGTCTATGGCGGCAAGACCATCCTCATAACTGAGGTATGGCTGATCCGGATAGCACTTTCCCACTAGCTTGCAGATACGCTGTTCGCTCTCCTGCATCAACTGCCAGAGCAGGTCGAGTGGATCATCTGTTCCGCTGCTTTTTTCCAGACGGCGCAGCTTGTCCCGGCCGTAATGGACTTCGATGCGCAATACACCCGAAGGCAGGTTTTCGTAGTCCACCACCAGATCGTTTTCGTTCATCTGATAGGTCTTGTCGTAGATGACCAGCTCCTGAGAATCGCAGGCGATTCGGATGTAGTGCTTGTTATATTGGTTGGCTTTCTTCTTGTCTTTATGTTGGTAGAACCTGCGTTCGTATTTCTTGGGCGTTGCTGTTTTTCGCAGCAGCCGGACCAGTTCGCGGAACACCTTTTTGTTGTCGCATCGGATATTAGTACACAGATCGACTCGAGTGAGATAGTATCGATCAATCTCCCTTTCAAATGGTGATTTCCGAAGTGCGGAATAGAATGCCTTTTCCAGCAGTTCGATGCTGGTTTCATCCGGCGGCAGGATGCCAAGATAACCGCTTTGCGGGTAGATCAGTGTGCGCGGATTGACGACCATACGAACGTAGTAGTGCTTACTTTCCTTTTTGTCTGACGTATGCTCTAAGCAGATGCGAATACCGATATCTGCATATTTCATGCAGATATACACGCCTTTACAGGATTTGTCCGCGTAGATGCAGGTTTCGTTGGATATTTTTTGATCAGCGTAAAGCTGCTCTTTGCAGTTGTCCCACTCGGCTTTACCGAGCTGCATAGATAGTTCAAAAGTATGAATGGAGAACCCATCAGGTTCCAGGCGGATTTGCGCCTTTTGATGTGTCAATATCTTTTTGCTCATAGGAAAAACCTCCTGACAGAATGGATTTATTTTCTTGTCAGAAGGCGTGTAAAAAATATGCCCCCCTTGCAGGGAGCTAACATAGCAATAATGCAGGTTTTAGAATGATTTTGAAGGCATTTGCTTTGGAGTTGTTGGAACTTCAATAGGAAAATGGGGTATATGAGGTGCGCAAATCATTGCTCTTGTGAATTAAATCATTTCCGCTTATTCTATCAACTAACCGCAAAGTGGGTTTGAGAAGGGAGTAAGCGCATGCAGAAAATTAAAGAATTGACATTGCAAGATTCGATAAACGTAACTCGGCAAATCAAAGAGCAAATAGCATGGTTTTACGCAAGGTATCTGAAGGATACGGGAACAAACATATCTGCAATTACGAATGCCCTACTTACACGAGAAGAACGAATAGCCTTGTCAGAACCACAGGGAGATAAAGAAAAAGAAATATTGCTTGGTCCCTGTACTCGGTCAGCATTATTGGAAGCACAAATTTATGACAGAATAGCTGCATATACAAAACCTTTCTTTATGCGAGATGAGCAGACACCAGAGATCATCCGTCAACAGATGAATAATCGCTTGCTATCATTTCAAGAGCAAACGATGCATGAATTAAGGGGTACACTCTCTGCTTGTTTTCGCCAAGGAAATACAGTAGCTCAGAATGCAAGTGCATTGGAGCAGACTATGACCAAAGCAGTAAATAAGTTGGCAGCTGACATTGAAGTGTACTATTCCAAGGCAAGTTGGTATCGAATATTGCAACAGTTTGTTACGGCGGGATATGACCATTTTCGCTACATCATTGAGGTGACGGATAGCACTTGCCGCACATGTCTTTCACAAAGTCAACGAACTTATACACTGGAGCAGCTAGTACAATTGGATTTACTACCACCGTTGCATCCGAATTGTCGTTGCACAATTGTGCCAGAGTCAGATAGGATTGTATTGAACAATCTAGAAGAAGACACAAACTGGTATGATCCTTTGCTGCGTATTCCATCTGATGCTTTTTCATTACTAAAAGGGTTTGCTGATTCGCAAAAGGAGCGATTGGATAGAGGAACTCTGTCAGGTTTTCTCGACTGGCTCACTATGGGCATGGTGAGTGGTTTTGTTGATGGGTTAGCTGAACGGAATGAAAAACTATGGGAACAGCCTTCAGCATACAACTTGCTCAATTGGGCCACCCTTGGAATGGCTGATATGGTGAAAGGTGCGATTGATCCGGAAGAACCATTATCTTTGGAACATTGGTTGAATTCGTTGGGGATAGTGTCAGTGCTGTATGCTTCATATGCTGCGCTGCAACCAAACTCGTCTATTCGCTTAGAGGCGCACAACAGTAATGGATTGCATGCAAGAAATGAAAATACATTATCCCGGACAGGATCGCGCCCAAGTTGGAGACAATCCGAACTGGATGGAGCACTGGATTATCCGGATCATTTGCCGCAACAATCATTTTTACAAGGGAAACTTGTACCGTACGGAACAAAAGGAAGTGTTCGTCCGGATTTCTATTGTAAAGGGAGTAGTATTGATTATAAAAACTATGATATCAGCACAGCGGTAAAACGTAACAATCTAGTTCGCAATATTACGAATCAGTATTTCCGTAGAGTAGCAGAGTTGCCTTCAGGAACTATTCAAACATTTGTAATTGATATTCGAGGACAGGCTATAGGGGATTCCGTTTTAAATGAACTATATGATATAATTATGGTACGAACATCGTATGGACCCAATATTTATTTTAAAGTACAATAGGAGGTGCGATATGGCAGTAGGATTTACGGTAAAGCGGTATTTGTACACGATCGGTGGCGGCGATTTTCTTCATGCGTTTTTCTCGACCGTATGTGGACGGCTGGAGAACGAACAATGGGGCAGCAAATATCCCTATATCATGCAGGAGTTATATCAGGGTGAATTGTCTGCGGAACATTTGCGGCAGGCGGCAGAAGAGTTGGCGCAGATAGAGAAGGGTCTTGCTCGGTTTGCGCCCGATCAGGTGATCTGGGATATCGAGGATCGTTCGCTGATGCCGCCATGGGGCGATCAGATCAGCGACTCGATCACAGACCTCAGCAATTATTTTGTGACCAGCAGTGGCGAAGATTTGCTTAAAGTGTTTCACAGCGCATTGACCAAGGCGCAGCAGCTTCAGGTTCCGCTGCGTATTCAGGCGTTATAGGGATATAGAAGCTGCGTTGAGGTATGCTGGTTTGGCGTCCATATTTGGCGTCCGCAGCTTGTTTTTGGCGACTGGCCTCTCCTGAAAAACAGGTAATATAACGCGGAAAAACGGTCAGAAACTGCACTTTTAAAGCAGTAATCAGCGGGTAAACAGTCGCGACAAACCCCTCCGACTCCAAAGGCCGTGCGTTCGAATCGCATCGGGCGTACCAGATATCAATAATCCGAACGTATTCTTCTTGGAAGAGACGTTCGGATTATGTGTTTCTTGGAGAAAGGCGTAAAAGAAAACCGGTATCATGCAGATACCGGTTTTTTGTTATAACTGTAGGTATGGTTCTTTTAGGGTATATTACGGCAAATATGCATTCTATGGGCAAGCCTGCATCAAGGAAAGTTTGCAAAAAGGGTTTCTGTGAAAACCAAAGTTAAGCCGCTGATTGAAGTGTCGCCTGAACAGATTGCTCACTGGGATAAGCTCTGGAGGCAGACCAGTCCTCATCATACTCCATGAGATAAGTGGTCACCAATCTGGTGTAAGCATTTGAGCTGGGAAAGATTCCCGCAACACTGGTGCGTTGTCCAATCTCTCGGCTCAGGCGTTCCAGCGCATTGGCGGAAGGTATTTTTTGGCGTCCAGCTGTGGGAAAGAATAGAAAGCCAGACCATCCTCAAGACAGCGGTTCGCCTTAAAAAAGCGGCGCTCATATAGCTGGTACAACTCTTCTGCCTGTTTGCAGGTCTGCTCTCTGGTAGGCACCAGCCAGATGGCCTTCAGCTGCTGTGCAAAAATGTTTTTCTCCTTGTGGAGCGCATGCGCTAGAATGTTGCGCATGAAGTGCACTTTGCATCGCTGCCAGCTTGCACCAGAAAAGCCTTTGTTGTATGCCAAGAATCTCTCCTTTGGCAAGTCGCTTTGCTCGACATCAGTTATATACGGTTTTTGGGGAGATACCCAGTTGCCGACGCGCTGCGCCTACTCCGAGCACATCGGCTAATTTTATTGCACCAGTCTTATAGTCTGCATTATATTTCAGTTCCATCTGAGGCACTCCAAGTCATGCGCGATGCCAAGACCCGTCGCCGCCGCACCGAGCCGGCGCGCGAATACTGACAGGGAGGATACCAAAGCGAGGCGGAGGACGTGGAAAGCGTGGTCGGGTATGTGTGCCGCGTGCTTGAGTAGATGGAGTTGGGCGAATTACTCGGCCTATGTTGAGGCTATGAAACGAAAAAGGCCACCCAGAGGAGGGTGCCTTTTCATGCTTCTTTGGGTCAATTGACGGAAAATCTCGAAAAATTGCATGATACACTTCGAATATGGACAGATAGTGGGGATAACGCACAACAGGGAATAGAACCCCCATTAAATTTTCAAAGTTACTTTCAATCCGATTTTGAATGTGTAGATTCGTTTTTTGAAGAAGAGGTGGATAGCATGCATCATGCTTTTCATGTGATTCAACGACTGTTTGTGATCTGTTTTGTTCTTGCCGCCATCGGTATCCTGCTTTCCGGCGGATGGCTTGCCGGTCTGTGCGTCATTGCTGCCGCTGGCTGGATGGTACGCGGGCGCATAACCATCCGGCATTTCACGCTTTGGCTGTTGATCGGCGGTTTGCTGCTGCGTGTGGCGATCCTTCTGGTGCTCCATCCGCCGATCATCAGCGATTTCGGACTCATGTTTGGGGCTGCGCAAAGCTTGCTGGCTGGCGATACCTCGTTTCAGTATGAGCTGTATTTTTCGCTGTGGGCGTATCAGAGCGTGTTCATCGCCTGGCAGGCAATGTTCCTTGCGGTTTGGAACAATCCACTGGTGCTCAAATTCGTTGGCGCATTGCTCAGCACAGGTACGGTGTGCCTGCTCTACCGTCTGGTGCGCGATCATGTACACGAGAGCGCGGCGCAGGCTGCCATGCTGCTGCTGACGGCGTTCCCTTTTGTATTGACCTTGCCCACAGTACTCACCAACCAGATTGCGTCGGCGTTTTTTCTGACGCTTGGCGTGTGGCTGGTCGCCTGTCAGGATTGCACGCGGCTGGGCTTCTGGCGCTTTCCGCTTGCCGGCCTTGCGCTGCAGGCGGGCAATCTGCTGCGCAGCGAGGGAATTATCTTGGTGGTCGCTGTGCTGGCGTATGCGGTTTTCACCGTGCTGCGTCGGCTGGAGACGTTCAAGCGCATCCTGTGCGGCATAGCAGCGCTGCTGGTGGTCTATGGAGCGGTCAGCGTGGGCGCGGATGCCGCCGTACGCGCGTCCGGACTGAACGAAAACGGCACGGCAAACGGTTATCCCGCCTGGAAATTCGTCACCGGACTGAATTTTGATACAGAGGGAGGCTATTCCCAGAGTGATTGGAATCAACTGGCTCCCACATTTGACGAAACCGGTCATCCGACGGATGCGACCTACCAAATGCAGAATGAACTGCTCTCCGAGCGCCTGTACGCCGGGCCGAAAGCACTGCTCCTGCATGCGGTACATAAATGCAAGTTACTCTGGTGCGATGACGCACTGAACTGGGCGTTCGGCCATCTGCAGCTACATGATTGGCTGACGCTGATCTATAACAACATCCGGCAAATGGACCGGCTGCTGTTCTATGCCGCGCTGCTGCTGACAGCCTTCGGGTTGTACCGCCCGTGCCGCACGCCCGCGGCCTATCTTCCGCTGTTCGTTGTGTTCGCTGCATTCTGCGCGTTCCTGCTGATCGAAGTGCAGCCGCGCTATGCCTATCTGCCACAGCTGTTTCTGTTCTGCGGCGCATCGCTCGGCCTCGACCGACTGCTTGGAAAGGAGAAAAACCATGCCTAAAATCTCGATTGTTGTGCCTTGCTATAACGAGCAGGCTGCGCTGCCACTCTTTTATCAGGAGATTACCCGCGTAGCGGGCGAGATGGACGATACGGAGTTTGAATTCGTGTTCATCGATGACGGCTCGAAGGATGACACGCTGCCCACGCTGCGCCGTCTAGCCGCACAGGACAAGCGCGTGCGCTTTGTCTCGTTTTCGCGCAATTTTGGCAAGGAGGCCGGCATACTGGCTGGGCTAGACGCCGCGACGGGCGACTTTGTTGCCACCATGGACGCCGACCTGCAGGATCCGCCGTCGCTTTTGCCCGAGCTTTACAAAGCTGTGACCGAGGAGGGTTACGACTGCGCCGCCACCCGCCGTACCACGCGCGAGGGCGAACCACCGGTCCGCTCGTTCTTCGCGCGCATGTTCTATAAGCTCATCAACCGCATTTCGGACGCCGACATTGTCGACGGCGCGCGCGACTACCGCCTGATGCGCCGCGCAATGGTGGACGCGATCCTGTCCATGCGCGAATACAACCGCTTTTCCAAGGGTATTTTCGGTTGGGTTGGCTTCAAGATTAAATGGGTGCCGTTTGTCAATGTCGAGCGCGTTGCGGGCGAGACCGAGGAGGGCGTGCGATGAACAAGCTGCGCGGCCTGATCGACCGCAAGCTCGCTATATTTCTGCTGGTCGGCACGGCGATCATGTTCGGACTGTATAACCTCGCGCACTGCACCTACTGGGTGTCGAGCACGGCAAACTATATCCTGACCAGCATTCTGAGCTTTTTCTTGAACAAATATATCACCTTCGGCAGCCGGGAGAAGAGCGTGGGTGAGGCCGTGCGCTTCGCGGTCAACATCGCCGCGTGCTACCTGCTCGCCTACGGTATCGCCAAGCCGCTGTGCGTCGCGGCGCTCGCGGGCGCGTCGCCCGCTGTGCGGGATAATGTCTCGATGTTGGTCGGCATGTGCCTGTTCACTGGCTTTAACTACCTTGGGCAACGCTTTTTTGCGTTCCATGTAAAATATAATTCTAATGTCAACTTTAACTGCCATAGTGATCAATCAGGCGTTATTAGGGCCGAGGAATCCATTTTGATATATACTGGTTTGGCATCCGCAGCCTGTTTTCGGCGGTGTTCATCTCTGGAAAAATAGGCGATGATACGCAGAAAAACAGTAGAAAACCGCACTTTCAAAGCGAAAATCAATGGAAAAGCAGTTGCAACAAACCGATCCGCCTCCGAAGACTGTGCGTTTGGAGTACATCGGGCGTACCAAGAAAGCCGCTTGTTCGTAAGAACAGGCGGCTTTTTTGACTGTTTGCACAGATTAAGAAAAAACGTCAGATTCGGAGTTCATCCTGTTGATCAAAGTCTGCAGAAACAGTAAACAGAACAGCCGGCATTTCGGCTGTTCTTTGCAGAAAAGAGGTTGCTGTATGGATTGTCCGTCTTGTATAAATAAGTGGGCAGATTGCTTGAAAATGGACAGATGGTTGTAAAAGGAGAAGGTTTTCCATTCTTTGGCCGTGTCTGCGCACAATCAGTGTGTGCTTTATGCATGAAGTGGAATTTGGGGCGGGCTGAGGATAGCAGTACAATTTATGCGCATTTGTTTTTAAAATCAACCTCAGGTTGAATATTGGATAATATGCAATGCCAGTAAGGTTCTTTTATGTATAGAATGCTTTAAACATGCAAATTTTAATGTATAAAATTTACAAAATTAAATCAGTGATTTGTTCTATATTCACTATTTTACAAAATATCCAAAAATCCTCCCCCCTCATGTGAAAAATGAAAGTTTGAGAATATGAAATACTTTGATAAAATTATCACAAGGAAATGAAAAAGCGGGGAGGGAAAAGCATGGAGTATATTCTGGAAATGAAGGATATCAGCAAAACATTTCCCGGCGTCAAAGCGCTGAACCATGTACAGCTTCAGATAAAACCCGGAGAAGTGCATGCGCTTATGGGAGAAAACGGTGCGGGAAAATCCACACTGATGAAAATCTTGATGGGCATTTACACCAAGGATGAAGGCGGGGAAATCCTCTTTAATGGGCAGCCATATAAGGTTTCTAATCCCAAAGAGGCTATGGATCATGGTGTTGCAATGATTCATCAGGAATTGAATCCGATTCTGGATATGACCGTGTATGAAAACATTTTTGTAGGCCGGGAGCTGCGTAAGCACGGTTTGGTAGATAACAAAGCAGAAATAGAAGAGGCGCAAAAGCTGATTGAAGAATGCGGACTGCACGTATCTCCTAAGGAAAAGCTTCGCAATCTGACCGTTGCACAGTGTCAGTTGATCGAAATCATCAAGGCGATCTCTATCAAGGCAAAAGTTATTATAATGGATGAGCCAACAGCCGCCATCACGGAACGCGAAGTGGAGCTGCTGTTTGGCCATATTCGCAGGCTGAAAGAAAAAGGCGTTGCCATCATTTACATATCGCATCGTATGGATGAAATCTTCACCATTTGTGATCGTGTCAGCGTATATCGTGATGGTCAGTACATTGGTTCGGGCGACACAAAAGACCTAAACGAAGCGCAGCTGATTAAAATGATGGTCGGTCGAGAGATTACAGATGTATTCCCGAAATTGGATGCACAAATCGGCGATGTCGTTTTTGAAGCCAAAGATATTGTCCGTGCGGATAACAAGGTAAAGGGTGTCAGTTTTTCTGTCCGTAAGGGAGAAATTCTTGGAATCGGCGGTCTGGTCGGCGCAGGACGCAGCGAATTGGTGGAAGGCATTTTCGGTATGCATGAGCTTTCCGGCGGAGAAATTTTTGTTAAGGGCAAAAAAGTCAATGTGCACTCGCCACACGATATCATCAAGGAAGGCGTCGCCTTAATCACAGAAGATCGTAAGGTAACCGGCCTGAACCTAAGCGGTTCGGTCAACGATAACATTGCGATGGTTGCCATTCAAAAACTGGTCACCAATGGTTTGTATAACAAAAATAAAGCACGCAGTGCCTCAATGGAGTATATCAAAAAACTGAATATCAAAACTCCTTCCGGCGATCAGATTGTTGGTAATTTGTCCGGCGGCAATCAGCAGAAAGTGGTTATTGCAAAGTGGCTGCTGAACGATCCGGATATTATTATTTTGGATGAACCCACCCGAGGTATCGATGTCGGTGCAAAGCGCGACATTTATCTGCTGCTGGGCAGTTTGGTGCAGCAAGGTAAAGCGGTTATCATGATTTCTTCGGAAATTCCAGAGCTGATGGGTGTTTGCGATCGGATTATGGTAATGTGCGAAGGCAAGCTTTCGGGCGAGGTTACACGAGATGAGTTCTCGCAGGAACGGATTATGACGCTCGCCTCAGCCATTGAGGTATAAAGGAAGGGGAAACTATGAAAAAGACGAAAAGTGCAAAAGCACTGGTCAGTGAATATTTTATTTTCGTGATCTTTATTGCGTTGGTAATTGTGTTGACTTGCTTGAAGCCCAGCTTCATTCAGCCAAGCAATTTGGTCAATATTTTAAAGCAGGCATCGATCAATGGCATTCTGGCATTTGGCATGATGTTTGTCATCATTGCCGGTGGTTTTGATATGTCGGTCGGCTCCACGGTTGCATTTGCAGGCATTTTAGCTGCAATGCTTGGGCAGGGACAGTATCCGCTGATCGTACCGCTCGTTATCGCCATGCTGGCAGGACTTGCCGTCGGCGTTGTCAACGGCGTTGGCGTCGCAGTGGGCGACTTGCCGCCGTTCATTATGACGCTTGGTACCATGACCGCGGTCCGTGGCTTGGCACTTTTGACTTCCAACGGTAAGCCGATTACCGGTATCAGCCAGGAATATAGGGCGGTTGCCGCAAACTCGATTGCTGGTATCCCAATGTTGGCGATTTTCTTAGTGATTGTTATTCTGATTTGTTCCTTCGTGTTATCTAAAACGGTTTATGGTCGTCGCGTTTATGCCTGCGGAGGCAACTTACAGGCAGCTCGCGTTTCTGGTATCAATACGACGATGATCCGCATTTCCACCTTTGCGATTGCCGGCTTGCTGGCAGGCTTGAGCGGCTTCCTGATGACCTCTCGTGTTACGATTGGACAACCGACTGCAGCAGAAAGCTACGAAATGGACGCGATTACCGCATGCGTTGTCGGCGGCGTATCCATGTCGGGCGGCGTTGGCAAGTCGTGGGGGGTTGTCGTCGGCTGCTTGCTGATTACGGTAATTGCAAACGGTCTGGATATCATGGGTGTTTCGTCGCACTGGCAGAAAATCGTAAAGGGTGCCATTATTGTTCTGGCGGTTCTGATTGATGTCAAGGGTAAGAGTAAGAAAGACTGACGGATGTTAGGAACAAGGGCAAAATCCTGTCCTGTTCTTATCATAAATGCATTTGAGGAGGAAGTAAAATGAGTAAAAAGAGACTTCTTGCCATGCTGATGGCTGGCGCAATGACGCTGGGCGTGGCAACTGGCTGCGGCAACACCGCAACCAATGATTCGCAGAATTCTGATGCAGGCACAGATTCAACCGACGGTGCGTATAAGATTGCGCTGATTCAGCAGCATCAGACCAACGCATTCCAGATTGCAGTATCCGAAGCAGCCGAGGCAAAGGCCGAGGAGATGGGCGTTGACCTGACGATCCTGAGCGCGGATCAGGATGCTGCCACGCAGATCAGCCAGATTGAGCAGTGTGTCTCCGAAGGCTATAATGCGATTTTGTTTGAGCCTGTTGATCCAGACGGCCTGTGTGATGCCGCCAAGAGCGCAGCGGATGCGGGTGTGGTTGTAATCAACATCATTTCGGCTTGCACCGATTGGGAAAATTACGGCATTTCGGCGGTTTCCTATGGCGATAATGTCAAGGCTGGCGAGACCGAAATGCAGCATGTTGCGGATCTGCTGAATGGCAAAGGCAACATCGCGATCCTGACCGGCCCCTCCGGTGACTCGGGTGGATTGCAGCGCATGGAAGGCTATGAGAATGTTTTGAAGAATTATCCGGACATGGTTCAGGTCGTTGCACCGGCAGACTGCCAGTGGGATACTGCCAGCGCGCAGGCAACGGTGGAGAGCTGGCTGTCCGCATATGATCTGGATGCGATCATCTGCGAGAATGACGGCATGGCAGTTGGCGCCGGCAATGCAGCTGGTGCGAACAGCGGTATTGTTATTGCGGGTGTCGATGGTACGCCGGACGGCTTTGAAGCCATCAATGATGGCCGCATCACCGGCACGGTTTCCCAGAACGGCGGCGCAATGGCTGCCAATGCTATCGAAGCCGCCGTTACGCTGCTCGACGGCGGTACGCTGGATGAGAACGTGATCATCACTGACAACACCTGGATCGACGCATCCAATGTTGCGGATTACGAATAAGAGCCCTTATTCGTATATGCATGATTTTCATTTGGCAAACGTCAGCTAAAGTGTTATGATGAATATGGAAAAGGGAAAACGAATTCGTTTTCCCTTTTCTTATAGCATCCGTATTTACCGGGGGTGGATTATGTTAAGGGTAGTTCTTGCAGACGATGAAATCAAAGTGATTTTGCTGATGCAGAAGCTAATTGATTGGCAATCGCTTGGTTATGAAGTCGTCGGAATTGCCAATGACGGCCTTCGTGCTCTGGAGCTGGTAAAAGAAAAGCAGCCTCACCTGCTTATAACCGATATACGCATGCCCGGTTGTGACGGAATTGATTTAATCCGTCGTGCCAAGGAGCTGCAGCCCAAATTGCATTCAATTGTAATCAGTGGGTATCGCCAATTTGAATATGCACAGAATGCCCTGAAATATGGTGTTGAGGATTATCTTCTCAAACCGCTCAAGCAGGAAGAACTGTGCGGGATTCTGCTTCGCTTAAAGGATAAACTGGGAGAGGAAGCGGAACTGGAATTTCAGTTGAAAAAGAGCGGGGAGCGGTGTCAGGAACAGCTGATGGCTGCGCTTGAAAATGCTGTTGCCCGACATGAGTCCTTTCTAAACGCGGAACAAGCAGCGTCAGAATATGGCTTTCACTTTGCAGCGGGCAGCTATTTCGCTGTTCTGGTCAAACCGGATATCTCCAATGCAGAACAGTATCGAGATGGATACCAGATGATCATGCACCATGCTTTGGAGATTGTGCGACGTGAGGTTCATCAACTGGCCGATGAATATGCAGTTTCTGTCCAAAAGGAAGGCGTAGCAGCCATATTATTCCTGCGGAATTATCAGGCGGTCGAAGTTAAACAGGCGTTCACGAAGATTCGTAAGGAGATCGAAAAACAGCGCGATTTGTTTTGGGATATCCGAAGCACAATCTGCTTGGGCAGTCGGAAAAACTGTCTGGAGCAAATGGATATTTCTATGCGTGAGGCGATGTGGCTTTGTCTGGATCGACTTTGCCGGGTGCAGCCATGGCGGGATGCGGAGGCCGAATCGCCTGCATTGGGCGAACGGTATCAAATGGACCCTGCGCAGAAAAAGCGATTCCAGGAAGCGGCGGAATGCTTGGACGAAGACCGGTTTCAACAGGAATTGGATGATAGTTATCGTTGTATTTTGCCAAGAAAACCGCTGAATGGACAAATGCTGGAAGACTGGTTTGAACAGATTGTGGATGCCGCCAATTACGGTATGAAGCAAAGCGGAAACGTAGAAGATCGGTTTTCAGAAACCATGCGGGAAAAATTCTGGCGATGCACCAACGCACAAGATATTTTCCGATTGCTGCGAGAAGGCATCCGGCAGCAGATCCAGTCGCTCAAGGAAGAAAAATCTCGAAAAGAAACGCGTCCGATCACCGAAGCCAAGCGCTATATCCAGCAGCATTATCAAGAAGCATTGCGTCTGGAGGATGTCAGCAGTGCGGTTGGATTCAATGCAACCTATTTTTCTGCCCTATTTAAAAAGGAGACCGGTCAGAATTTTATGGATTATTTGACCGAGCTGCGGATCAATAAATCCAAAGAGCTGCTTTGTGCGGATGGCTTGTCCATTCAGGATGTTGCAGAAATGGTAGGCTACCGGGATCTGAAGTATTTTTCCCGCCTGTTCAAAAAAACGACAGGCGTAAGTCCATCGGATTATAAAAAGCTGTACAAGTAAGGTGATCCTATGTCGTTGAGAGGTGGATTGCAATTCTGGCGTGCACTTCGACGTTATAAAAATGACAAAAATCTGGAAGCCGTGCTGCGTTTGGACTGGAGCAGAAGTCCGAATTTGAGTGCATTTCTGGGTGCTATTGAGGACCGGCTGCATGGTGAAGAAATTACGAAGTTACGGCAGAAACAGGCGGAATATCTCGCGCTGCAAAATCAGATCAATCCGCATTTTCTCTATAATGCGTTGGAAGCGATCCGTGCGGATGCGCTGCTGTCGGATTGCGAAGAAATCGCTGAAACTACCGAGGCTTTAGCCACTTTTTTTCGCTATACCATTTCCAATGTGCAGGAATACGTCACCTTTTCCGATGAACTGGACAATGCTGAAAATTATTTTACCATTCAGCGCTGCCGTTTTGGTGACAAACTCTCTCTGGAGTTGGAAATGGAAAATGAAAATCTGTTGGAGGCACGCATGCCCAAGCTTATTTTGCAGCCTCTTGTTGAGAACGCGGTTTCACATGGGCTGGAAGGTAAGATTGAGCATGGTACGGTTCGGATCATTGTGGAAAACAGTGAACAGACTCTGTTTTTGCGTGTGCGCGACGATGGCATCGGCATGCCGGAAGAACAGGTCGAAAGATTAAATGCACAGTTTGCAGGGGACAGCACAGCTGTCAGCGGTCAGCAGCGAGGCGGCATTGCGCTGCGGAATGTCAACAGTCGAATCCGACTGATGTTTGGAGAAGATTACGGCCTTCGGATTTACAGTGCGGCTGGTATTGGTACGGAGTGCTGCATCACGCTTCCGCTGCTATCGCAGGAGGATGGATAATCGATGAAAGAAGAACTAATCCGTGTTGAAAATGGCCATTTTCAGCGAGAAGGAAGCGATTATCAATTTGATATTGCGATTTCCCGTGGAGAGTGCATCGGAATCTACGTGGATGAGCACTTAACATCCGGTACTGCTTTCTTGGATATTTTCAAGGGTTATTCGCATATGAAAAGCGGAAAAGTCTTTTTATATGGACGCCGTATGGGTTCTATTGATTTAGAGCACTGGGTCATGCAGCACAGTATCATAGCCGATAAATTTCGGTTTGATTCCAAAGAATTGACGGTCTGGGATTTTATGATGGCTCTGAGCAAACCGATGCGGTGGCGAAAGAATAAAAAAGCAGAAGCCGCGCTGCACACGTCGGAAACAGCGGAAATGCTGCAGCAGATGGGGCTGTTTTTTTCATGGACGCAAAAGCTTTGCTCACTTTCCTTGCTGGATTACTATCGGCTTTCTGTGTTCCGTGTTTGGTTTTGGAAAAGCGAGTTGCTCATTTTGGATCGATTGACGGAGATTCTGCGGTGGAAGGATTTGGAGCAGCTCATGCAGTGCATCCAGATTTTGCTCAAGCAGGGGACCTCCGTGATGCTCTGTGATATGGATGAAGAATTTCTGTATCAATATACCAGCCGGGTTGAAATTATCAAAAATCGAAAATCATTTTATCGATTATATCCGGAAGAATATGACGATCGACTGTATGAAATTCTAGGGTGGAAACGTCGGAGTAGCACAGTCCGTTCGGAGCCGTATCACGATGAAAAAATCATTCTGTCGATTGAGAATCTGACATTTCCCAAGCTGAAACCATTGAATTTTCAGATTCGCAGCGGTGAAATTGCTTTTCTGAGGGATGAAAACTATAATACGGTATCACAAATCCGGGATTGTTTTTTACGGGAACAAAGCTGGTTGAGCGGAGAATTTCGTCTGAATGGCAAAAAATATGAGCACAGCGAATTATCGCGCATTATCGGTACGGAAATCGGAATCCAAATTGAACGTCCGGACCGTCCAAGCGGCGTATTGTTTGATAAATTGACCGCGCTGGACAATCTGAGCATCTGCTTGCTTCCGAAAGCCGGGAGGCACATTATCCGCAAAAAAATTATGGGAAATATTCAGCAGGAAGCATCGAGATGGTTTAATGGGGATGCTCTGCTGCGTCCACTGTGTGAATGGACCCTGCCGGAACGGCTTCGGTTTTCCTACTATAAATGGTATTTGCTCAATCCACGGCTGCTGATTTGTTATTTTCCGTTTGCGGGGCAGGAATCGGCACATCACGAAATGATTATTGATATGCTTGTAACCTGTGCCAGAAGGGGGATGGCAATCTGGGTTATATCATCTGGTATTGATGCAATTTGCGAAAAAACACAAAACAAAGAATTTCTGCAAAGGTTGCACTATATTAACGAATAAATTCTCCGCTTTACCTTCATGTCATACTGTGGTTAAAGGTATCTGAATATGCATGCTTTGCCGTATGATGGCTTGGCGTCCGCGGCTTGTTTTCGGTGGAGTACATGCGTTGCAAAACAGGCGGTCATGCACGAAAAAACGAGAGAAAACCGCACTTTCCAAGCTGCAACCAATGAAAACAGCCGGAGTCAACTGCTCCGACGCCAAAGACCATGTGCTTAAATCGCATCAGGCATACCAAGAAAGCCGCTTGTTCGAAAGAACAGGCGGCTTTTTTGTGATTTCTTCGCAGTTTTTGATTTTAAGATAAATAACTTTGGTGTTTTTATGTCCGTTTTCTGCTGGGATTAGGTGTTTGAGCGTATAGCTTGCAGATGCAAGCAAGAGGATGCTCATATCAGGATACGTGGTTGCCCGAACACCGTAGTCGTGGCAAAATGTACGAGAAAAACAGCAGCAGGCTGAACGACGCGCCGACTGCATCTGAAATGGTGCCTGCCAGAAAGATGTACTGAATGTCCAGCAAGTGCGGCAACACAAGGATGCATGCCAAATAGACCAGCTTGCGGAACACGGAAAGCGGTAGCGCATAGCGGATCAGTCCCATTGCGGTCAGGCCGTCGACCAGTGCATACTGCACAGCCACGCCGATCAGCGCGAACGTGTACAGCCGCAGTGCGTTCACGGCGAGCGCGTACAGGTTGCTGTCTTGCAAAAACAGCCCGACGAATACCTGTGGAAACAACTGCACGCTCAACTGCATCAGGCCGATATACAGTGCGCAAAGTGCGAACATGTACGCGAATGCCTGCCGGATTTTGGAGAAGTTGCGTGCGCCGTAGTGGTAGCTGAAGATCGTGCCGCAGCCTGTGGTGATGCCTTGCGCGGGACAGAAAACAATAGTCAAAAAGCTCTGCACGACGGTTGCGCAGGTGATCAAGCGGTCACCCTGTACCGCACCGCCATATTTGCGCAGTACGATATTCAGAAGGATGATGATCAGATTATCCAGAATTGTGATCAAAAAGGACATTGAACCGATGGTCACGATACGGCGGCACAATGCACTTTTCCATGAATGAAGTCCAAGCCGAATCGGTATGTTGGGGCGGCGCAGTTGAAAAATCACATACAGCGCCATGCAGGTTTGCGCAGTCACCGTTGCGACCGCGGCGCCTGCCACACCCATGTCCAGCCCGAAGATCAGCAGCGGGTCAAGGAGCAGATTGATGCCCGCACCGATTACCACCGAAACCATTCCCTGCCGGGCATAGCCTTGCGCGAGTAGGAACTGATTCAGGCCTATGCTGCACAGCGAGGCGACCGTACCACACAGATAGATCGTAAAATAGCTTTGTGCATAGGGGAACATTGCGTCACTGCATCCAAGCAGATAGAGCACCGGCCGCCGGAATAGCAGCAGCGACACGGTCACAACTGCCGAGATGCCGAGCAATAGCAGCATCGCATTGCCAAGGATTGCGCGGGCGCGTTCCGGGTCTTTTTGACCGAGGCTGATGCTCATGGCAGATGCGCCGCCGATGCCAACCATATAGGCAAAGGCGGTGATCGCAGTCAGCGCCGGGGCACATACGCCGATCGCTGCTAACGCGATCCCGCCGGTTTCCGGGATCTGACCGACGAAAATACGGTCGACAATGCTGTAAAGAATATTAAAAAACTGGCCAAACATCGCTGGGATACCCAGACGCAGCACCAGATGCCGCACCGTATGCTGCTCGAGCAGCCGGGCGGTTGAAAGGGATTGTTCCATGGTGGTTATGCAATGTGGGCGCAGAGTAAATTGTGCGCCGTCCTTTCTAAAATATCAAAGCTCCGGCCGAACAGGCGGCGCAGACCAAATCTATCTTAGCACAACAGCATGCCGCTGTATAGCAGAAAATAGCAAAATTTGCTCATTGACATTCCTGTTGGTTATACCGTTATAGCCGTTTTCTATTGGACAAATAACAAGTACGCTGGTATACTGTCATCATCAGCAAAGGCGCTGAAACCTATTTTGGGGTTTCAGCGCCCTTTTTTATTTTCAAATCAGGGAGCGTATTGATATGCAATTTCAGATTTCCAACCGGTTGTCCGGTGTGCACGGCTCGGCGATCCGTGAGCTGTTTAAGCTTGGCGCTGATCCGAACATAATCTCGTTTGGCGGCGGCAATCCGTCCGCGGAGACATTTCCCTGTGCGGAAATTGAGCAGATCGTGACAGAAGTGCTGCAAAAAGCACCGGTTTCCATGCTGCAATACGGATTGTCCGAAGGGTATATGCCGCTGCGGGAGACGATGAAGCGTTATCTTGCCGCGCAAGAGGGCTTTGATTTTGAGAAAAACGAGTTGTTCATTGTATCGGGTGGACAGCAGTGCGCCGATTTGACCACCAAGGCACTGGTCAACGAAGGCGACGTCGTCCTGACCGAGGAGCCGGCGTTTGTCGGCTGTCTGAACACCTTCCGCGCGTATGGCGCGAAGTTGGTCGGCATTCCTATGCAGAAAGACGGCATGGATATTGATGCGCTGGAGGCTGCGCTCAAGGCATATCCCGAGGCCAAGCTGCTGTATACAATTCCTTCCTTCCAGAACCCGACCGGCATCACCACTACGCTGGAAAAACGCAAAAAGGTGTATGAATTGGCTTGCCGCTATGACATCGCGATTCTCGAGGACAACCCTTACGGCGAACTGCGTTTCGCGGGTGAAAATGTGCCTACCATCAAGTCGATGGATACCGAAGGGCGCGTTATCTATGCGGGCAGCTTTTCCAAGGTCATGGCGCCTGCGTTCCGTCTGGGCTTTCTGGTGTTCGACAAGGCGCTGACCATGCCGCTGACGGTTGCCAAGCAGACGACAGATGTACATTCTAATGTGCTGTTCCAGTATGTCTGCGACACCTATATGAATCAATATGACTTCGCCGCGCATCTGGAACAGTCGCGCAAGATCTACCGCGCTAAATGTCAGCTCATGCTGGACACTATGCGCCGCACCTTCCATCCGGCTGTGCAGTTCGGCCAGCCTGAGGGCGGTCTGTTTGTCATGGCGTTTCTGCCGGACGGAATGGATGCGCAGCCCTTTGTGCGTGAGGCGATTAAGCGCGGCGTGCTGTGCGTACCTGGATCGGCATTCCTCGCAGACGAAAGCAAGGTTTCGAACGGTTTCCGCCTGAATTATTCCACTCCCACGGATGAACAGATCGTTCGCGGCATTGAAATTCTCGGTAAACTGACACACGAATGGATTAAGGAGTGAAAAAGATGCAAATGAAGGTAATGGCGTTCAGCGCCCGTCCGGACGAGCGCGCCTTTTTTGAGCACTGGTCACAGACGCTGGATATTGCGCTGACCTATCAGCCGGAAGGCTTAAGTATGAAAAATGTCAACATGACGAAAGGCTTTGATGGCGTGTCCTGTGTGGGCACCTGCAATCTGTCCGCGCCGGTGCTCGAGGCGCTGGCGGAGAACGGTGTTCGCTATGTGGCGTTGCGCACGATCGGTTTTGATAATGTCGATTTGCAAGCTGCCGCCCGTCTGGGTATCCGTGTGTCGCACGCGGGGTACTCGCCGTATTCGGTAGCAAACTACACGGTCATGCTCATGCTCATGTGCATTCGCAAGGTCGGATATATCATGTTCCGCTCTCACACGGCAGACTATTCACTGGGCGCTGCGGGCGCCGCGCGCGGCATGGAAATGCAGAATTTGACGGTCGGCGTGATCGGCACCGGACGTATCGGTAAGGCTGTAATCGAAAACCTGTCCGGCTTCGGCTGTCGCATCATCGCGTACGATCCCTATCCGTCGGCCAACCTGACGAATGTGGAGTATGTTTCGCTCGACCAGTTGTATGCACACGCAGACGTCATTACGCTGCACACTTTTTTGGATGACAGCACGCGTCACATGATCAATGCGCAGGCAATCGATAAGATGAAGGCAGGCGTGGTGATCATCAACTGTGCGCGCGGCGCGCTGATCGACACCGGCGCGCTGATCGACGGCATTGAGTCCGGTCGGATCGGCGCGGTGGGTGTGGACTGCTTTGAGGGGGAAGACGACGTCATCCGTGTCGACCACAGCTATAACAGCCGCGTCACCAACCACGACTATATCATTCTGAAATCCTTCCAGAATACCATTGTGACCCCGCACATGGCATTCTTTACCGATCAGGCGGTGTTTGACATGGTGCAGTGCTCGCTCGAAAGCCTGCGGCGCTTTTATGATGGCGAGACCGTACCGCTGGAAGTCTGTGCCTGAGCCTGAATATCGGTGAAAAATCGGCGGAGATAGGCTTTGAAGTCCCGCATGCCGCGCGTTTGGTATCGGCTGAGTGTTCGCATATAGAGATAACGGCGGCAGTCGGCATCTCGGATGTGCAGCAGACGAATGTCGTTGTTCTGTTGCGCATGCTGCCAGGCATTGGATGCGACCAATGCGACGCCCATGCCAAGCGAAATCAGCTGGTTTTGCAGAGCCGCATTGTCACATTCAATGGTGATACGAGGGTTCAATCCGGTGGCGCGGAAGATGTGTTCGGACACTTGCCGGAATGAGTGCGAGTTGCGCAGTACAATGAAGGAATCTTCCGTCAGTTCGGATAGGGCGACCGCTTCCTGTCCTGCCAGCTGGTGCGAGGATGGTACTGCCAGACAAATCTCCTCGCTGCCGAGCAGCTCTGCATCCGCAGGGATTTCTTCATGCGAGACGGCGGAATCCAGCAGCAGATCGCTCTGCTCGGGCGTGGTGGTGACACGGAAACGAATATCACCGCAGACACGTGTAAAACCGGATAATATTTCACCGATCTGTTCGCTTAAGGACAGTGCGCAAATGCATAAGCTGCCGGCCTGCTGCGCGCTTTCCGCGATTTCGCGGCGCGCATCCTCCTCGGCCTGTAAGATCTGCTGGGCATAGCGCAGCAGAATATCGCCCGCTTCTGTACGGCGCAGGCCCTTGCCCGTGCGCTCAAACAGCTCAACGCCCAGTTCATTCTCCAGATGCCGGATCGTCTTGGATACTGCGGGCTGCGCCACATTGAGTTCCTGCGCGGCGCGTGTCATGTTTTCCAGCCGCGCCGCTGCTGCAAATTGTCTGAGCTGATATAGTTCCAACCCGCAACCTCCTCTTTAATTCAAACTGACAGGAAAGAACATCTTATGATCACACAGATCCTCATTCAACAAACCCTCATCATGTTCCTGCTGATGCTGCTTGGTCTGCTGTTGTCCCGTCTGGGCATGCTGACCGAGCAGGGCAGCCGGGATCTGTCCAACATTCTGCTGTATGCGGTGATTCCGTGCGTTGTTTTGCGCAGTTATATAACCGCGTTCAGCATGGAAAAACTGTATGCGCTGGGCTTTTCTGCCCTGTTGGCGGTTGTGGCCATAGCGGTTGCCATCCTCGTTTCGTTTTTTTCCTTTGGCATGCGAGACCGTATCGAAAACTTCGGCGCTGCCTTTGGTAACGCGGGCTTCATTGGCATTCCGCTGGTGACCGCAGTGTTTGGCGGCGAGGCGGCGTTTTACGTTGTCGCGTTCGCTTCTTTGGTCAATTTGATGCAATGGACGTATGGTATTGTTATTATATCAGGCCGTCGGGACACAATCAACGTCAAAAAGATTGTGCTTAACCCGGTGTTCCTGTCCATGCTGGCGGGACTTGTGCTGTTTTTCACGGGCGTGACGCTGCCTGTGATTGTGGACCAGTCGCTCTCGCTGATTGCTGCCTCCAACACCCCGCTGGCTATGCTGGTGCTGGGATATTACCTGTCGCAAATCAAGCTGCGCGAGTTGTTTTGCGGCGCGCGGCTGTATGCGGTCGTGGCGCTGCGCCTGCTGGTGATCCCGCTTTTGACCATTGCGGCGTTTTTGCCGCTGCCGTTTGCACGCGGTGAGATTGCGATGATCACACTGGTCGCGGCGTCGACACCGGTCGCAACCAGCACGGGAATGTTTGCCCAGAAGTTCGGCGGTGACTATCGCCGCGCGGTTGCCTATGCCTGCGCTTCTACTGTGCTGTCGATCCCGGCAATCCCGCTGGTGATCTTGATAGCGGAACATTTTTTGGCCTAAAGGGTAGGTCGTCTGTGCGAAAGAGAAGACTGTCTGCACAGTAAGAAGTTTCAGGTTTGTTCAATCGGTGCTTTTTTGTGATGCCTCGGCCGGGCGGGGAGTGCTTGCCTTTCTGTGTGAAACATGGTACAATAATACAAGATTTTGTTTCAAAGAGGGTTTGACAACACATGATGTGGAAAGACAGCTACCGGATCGGCGTAGACCGGATCGATGAACAGCATATCGAATTGTTCCGGATGACGGAGGAACTGGTCACCGCGGTGAAGAACGGAGCCACGGTAGAAACCTACCGGAAGGTTCTGGCGTTTTTGAAGGATTATGTCATCTATCACTTTCGCGACGAGGAAGCGTATCAAGCGTCCATCGGGTACAGCGGCCTCGAAGCGCACCGCGAGGAACACCGTCAGTTTACCCAGACCGTGCTCAATTACGAGAAGCGTCTGACGGAAAACGGATTTGACGTAAAAATCATGAAGGACTTGGCCGGTACGGTAACGGCATGGCTCATTTACCATGTGGTCGACACGGATCAGAAAATCGTGTCCGGCGGCAAAGAGGCTGATGAGCAGACGGAGTTTGATAAATTTGTCGACCTGTTCTCTCACAGCGCACTGGACGTGATGGAAACCATGGCGGGACTGCATCAGGATGGTGCACAGATGCAGGCGGCCGACCGGAACCAGCCGGAAGGAGATATTTTTGTCACGATCGAGTTGGTCGGGGATGTGAAAGGGCGGGCTGTTTTTGGTTATTCCAAAGAGCTTGCACTCAATTTGCTGCAGTCCATGACCGGCATGGAGTTGACTGAGCTAGACGAACTGGTGCAGTCCGCGCTCTGTGAGCTGACCAACATCAGCTGCGGCAATGCGGCTTCCGCGTTGGTCAAACGCGGCTTGGCGTGCGATATCAAGCCGCCGGTGGTCTCGCAGGAGGTGCCGAAAGATGCGCATGGTAACGCAGTCCACATTGACACGAACGCAGGCTGGCTGGGTGTCGATGTATTGATGTAACCGGGCGCGCCCTATAATCAGGAATGTGCGGCAAGCGCTGTGCGGAGAGAAAAAGCCTGTGCGATCGTTATGATCGCACAGGCTTTTGTTTGTGTTAAAACCGGGGATTTGGCACGGCGATTAAGCCATCAGATCGATGATACCAGCCGGTGTCGTGTAGGGATCAGCGTAGTCGAACCAGTAGAAGAACGCACGCACGCCTGACAAGTCAATACAGCAATAGGCCGTTGCATTGTTTTCGCCGCTCATCTCATCGGAATCTGTATGGAGTTCGGTTTGATAGCCCTTGGCAAGCAAATCCGTGTAAGTCGCGTTTACAGGTAGACCGGGAGCAATTTCACGGATCTGCGGATAGGCGTTTTGTCCGAGTGAAACCATGATGATCGGCTCCGGTCCCTGTGCATGACCTGCGAAATCTGCGTCGTAATAGTAGAAAACCATTGGTACGCGCATGTCATCGTAATAAACGCCCTTGGCGTTACCACTGTACCAGTAATCCATATAGGTGAAGGGGAACCCCCACAGATCACCAAGCTCATCCATCGTCATACCAAGGTAATCGATTGGCAGCATTTCTTCCCGACTGGGCTTGTCGTAGCCCTGCGTGGTCGAAATGTCGACCCGCTGAGCGGCTGCGTCCCAACCGATGCCGATATCAAGAGCGGCGGCCAGATCGCGCAGTTTGAAGTAGTTATTATCCGCGATCTCGTAGGCGGTGAAGTAGAATGGACGACCGTCTATGTAGATATTATGCGAGCTGGGCCTGGCCTGCTGTGTAACAGTGCCTCCACTCAGTTCACCGCCGACCGGCGCATAGGGGTTATCCGTACTCACAAAGATGCACTGGTTCTGCTCGTTCCAGCTGACAGAAAACTGCTTGTCCGTGCCGTTGACAAGCGCGGCCAGATCGCGCAGCTTAAAATAGTTGTTGTCGGCAATTTCATAGGCGGCGATTTGGACCGGCCGACCGTCGACGTAAACACTGTGTGAACTGGGCTTGGCCAGTACAGTGGACGCAGCCGCCGCCATGGACACCATCGCGATGCCGGCCACAAGACTAATGATGCGTTTTTTCATTTCCGTTACCTCCTCCATTTGTGAAACTGTAACCGATTCGATACAGAGCAGCTATATGCCGTGCATGTGTTGTGTATAGTATAGCACGGTGTCTGCGGAACAAACAATACTCGTTAAAGTGAGTTGCGATGTGGCAGCAGAGTAAGACACAGACAATATTTCCTGTTGGCTATTTCATGTCAAAAAACGCCTTTTGTGAGTTTATCACAGAAGGCAATCCCGGAATCGGGTATACTATAATCAAACAAAGAAAAAGGAGTTGCTATCATGGCTGCTATTCATATGCATGCGGATGAGTTCCGCGAAACGACAAAACAGGAGACGCCGGTGCTGGTCGAGTTCTGGGCCCCGTGGTGCACCTACTGCCGCCGCATCAGCGCAGCTTACGAAAAAGTTGCAGAGCAGAACGAGGGAAAGCTGGTGGTTGCAAAAATCAATATCGATGAAGAACCGCAGATTGCCGAGCAGGAGCGCATCGAGCTTGTGCCGACTCTTGTACTCTATCAGAACGGCGTGTCGCTCGGTTCGATTGTGGCGCCCGATTCCAAGGCGAAAATCGACGCATTCATTACGGAAACACTGTCCTGACCACAAAATGGCGGGTTGCTGCATCAAAGCAGAAAGAAGGAATGAATATGGACCACATTTATGATATGATCGTTATCGGCGGCGGTCCGGGCGGCTACACCGCTGCACTGTACGCCACGCGGGCCGGACTGGATACACTCGTACTGGAAAAGTTATCTGCGGGTGGCCAGATGGCACAGACCACTCAGATCGACAACTATCCCGGTTTTGAGGAAGGCATTGACGGTTTTGAACTGGGCGAAAAGATGCAGGCGGGTGCAGAGCGGTTTGGTGCGAAAACCGAGCTGGCTGAGGTGCATGCGGTTCATGTGATGGAGAATCCCAAGCGTGTAGAGACCAGCGAGGGGATGTTCTTTGCTAAAACCATCGTGATTGCTACCGGCGCCGATCATCGCTCACTTGGCGTTGAGCGCGAGACGCAGCTAACCGGTCGAGGCGTCGCCTATTGTGCGGCCTGTGATGGCATGGGCTTTAAGGGCAAGACGGTTGCAATCGTTGGCGGCGGCAATTCGGCTGCAGCTGACGCATTGCTCCTGTCGCGCATCTGCCAAAAGGTGATCTTGATTCACCGCCGGGACAGTCTGCGTGCGACCAAGATCTATCATGCTCCGCTGATGCAGGCGGGCAATATCGAATTCCGATGGAACAGTACAGTAGAACAGCTGCTGGGTGACGATCGTCTGTCCGGTGTTCGTCTGTGGGATACGGTGACCGGTGAGACGACCGACCTCACCGTTGACGGGCTGTTTGTCAGCATCGGCCGCGCACCCAAAACTGTCCTGTTTGCCGGACAGATTGCTTTGGATAACAGCGGGTACATTATTGCGGATGAGTCCACCTGCACCGGCGTGCCGGGTGTATTTGCCGTAGGTGATGTACGCACCAAGGCAGTGCGGCAGGTGATTACCGCCGCGGCCGATGGTGCGGTCGCCGCATATTACGCCGAGCAGTATCTGGCCGAAAATGGTTGACTGAATCAAATGGAGGGCATTCTCATGGAGTTTTGCAAGCGTTCCGACCGCATTTGGCTGGAGGATGAAACCGGAAGAGAACTCGCTTATGTTGCTTTTCCGGCGCGGGATGAGCATACGGTCACAATCGCGTCCACAGTGGTGGACGACACATTGCGCGGGCAAGGTGTAGCTGGTGCGCTGCTGAATTCACTGGCACAGGAGCTGCGTGCAAGCGGACGCAAGGCCGTTCCGGTTTGCTCTTATGCCGTGCGGTGGTTTCAGCGGCATCCGGAGCAGGCTGATTTGCTGGCGCAAACCGATCGGTAACTTACGGGAGGCACCGCAATGAAACAACGACTGATTCGATGGCTGCGTCCTGCCTTGTTTACATTCGGCGGCGCACTGGTTGGCTATCTGTATTACCGTGTGATTGGCTGCGCTTCCGGCGCTTGTGCAATCACATCCAATCCGGTCAATTCTATGCTTTATATGGGTGCGATCGGCTGGCTGCTCTCTATCGCGTTTGGCAACAGCGGTTGCGACAGCGATGAACAGAGGTAGCCGTGCTTGCATCACACGGGCGTGCCCTGCTCCAAAACACAGGGTGTGTCTGCACGAAGCAATTCGCTGTCAGATCGTCGTCGGCACATCGATAGAAAGGTTAAAAAAACAGCGCGATGGGCGAAAAGCCTGCCGCGCTGTTTTTCGTATGAAGGGGTTTGTGCCGCATGGTGTTTGACATGTAGCTTGCCCGTGCGGTTAGGATGGACCCTGTACTGGGCAGCCGTTATGTCATGCCTTACGTCAGTCTGGAACAATGGGGCGGGTTGTCAGGTTGGTTGGCTTATTGTATAATAATTCCCAGACAAGTCATTCCATGACAAAAGGAAAGGATTACAGCCTATGGAGAGCCTTGAGGAACGGCTGCGGGGCTATGCGCCTCTTTGGGGGCAGTGGATTCCGGAAACACGAATTTATCGAAATGGCAGCTGTTGTGTTTATACCCTGTCCGGCGGAAGAGCGGAACAGGGCTTTTCCTGTGTGATCAAAGTTGTTACGGTTCTGGGGCGAGGGGAAGAGCTGGAGCAGAATCTCGCAGACGTCCGACAGGAAATCGCCGCACTGGAGCGACTGCGCGGCTGTGAAAATGTAGTGACGCTTTACGACGACGCCTATTTTCCGCTGTATGACGGGGACACGCTGGTCGGCTGGGATGTGCTCATGCGCATGGAGCAGCTGGACTGCGTGGCGGAACTGCTGCGGGAAGGGGAGAACTTGCCCGTATCGGAGGTCTGCACGTTGGCGCGCGATATTGCTGCTGCGCTTGCTGCGGCGCATCGCGCCGGTTTGATTCACCGGGATGTCAAGCCTGCCAATCTGTATCGCACCGCCGAGGGACGTTTTCAACTGGGAGATTTCAGCATTGCGCGCCGCTGCCGCGCAGGGGTTCTGGAGACAATGACCGGCACCGCCGCCTATATGGCGCCTGAGGTTGCCCGGGGCGAGGTCTATGATGGGCGCGCCGACCTCTACTCGCTGGGCATTGTCCTTTATCAGCTGCTCAATCATGGACAGCTGCCTCTGATGGATGAAAATACACCCTTTTCCGAGCGGGAAACAGCGGTCCGGAGCCGCTGGCAGGGGACGAAACTGCCGCCTCCGCCGGAAGGAGACAGGCGGCTGAAAAAAATCATCCTGCGGTGCTGTCAGGCACAGCCGCAAAAGCGCTTTTCCTCGGCGGATGCACTGCTGCAGGCACTGGAGCGGCCAAAGAACGGCTGGCGGACGGCAGCTGTGGCGGGATGGGTCTGCGCGGTGTTTGCCATAACGATGGCGATGCTTCCCTATCCGATGCAGGCGCTTCGCGCGACGTTTTTGCCGCCGTCGGCAACCAAACTGGCGGAAGTTCGGCCGGAAGAGGGCTGCCGCTATGCAGTGGTCAAAGCAACCATGAATTGGGAGGAAGCGCAGGTTTACTGCGAGGCGCGGGGCGGACATCTGGCAACGATCACAAGCCAGAAACAGATGGATACCATTACTGCGCTGCTGGAAGAAAACCAGATCAACACGGTCTGGCTGGGGGCGAATAATTACAGCAGCAGCAGCGGCTTTCGGTGGGTTACAGGCGAGCCGTTTGAGTTTGCGGCGTGGGCCATCGGTGAGCCTAACAACGACGGCGGTGACGAGCATTACCTGATGATGTACCGTAAGGACGATCAGGGCTGGGTTTGGAATGATTCGGTGATAAACGGCGTGTATATGTTTGATGCGCAATCCTGTGGCTTTGTCTGTCAGTGGGATGAGACCGATGGATAGGGCCGTGGAGGTGTCCCGCTGCGAAACGGTTGCCGATGTGCTGGCCTTACTGGAGGAGCGGGACGGGTGGGCTGAGCCTTGGCAGAGCTTCTTTGCCGGTCTTTTGGATGCTTCCGGACTGAGCTACAGCCGCTTTGCCTCCCGATGCGGTCTGAGCAAAAATACAGTGAAGCGATGGCGGCTGCAGGGCGGTGCGCCCAAAAGCCGCGATACCTATATCAGGATTGGTTTGGGGGTAGCAATGCCGCCCAAAGCGGTCAGCGATATGCTTTCCCGCTATGGCGGCTATTGTGGCCTCAATCCGAGAGACCCCTTTGACGCCTGCTGCATTTTCTGTTTACAGCGGCGGGAACGGGGCGATCTGCGGTATGATTATGCTGCGGCAGAGGCTTTGTATCATCGGCTGTTGTCTGATTGGTCGCCGGACGGTCCTTCCGGTATCACCACCACCAAGCTGATGGCCCATTTGTCGGCCGTGGATACCGAAGCGGAATTTGCGGCGTTTTTGCAGGCGTTTGGGGCGGAACTGACCGGGCGCAAGCAAAAACTGGAGCGGTATCTGGAGGAATATCTGACCGTGCACCGTCTGGAAGCGGTTCGGGACGGCGGCGGCAGCCTGCACAGTCTGGGCCTTCCGGCGTGGGTGGAGAAACAGCTGTCTCAGCTGCGATGCCATGGTATCGTGCCGCGGCGTCGCAGCCTGACGGCGCTGGGACTGCATCTGAACATGACACTGGAAGAACTGGACGTGCTGCTGCATTATGCGGGTATGGATCCGCTGCGCGCGCGGGATCGGCTGGAATGTGTGCTGATCTATGCATTGCAGCAGCTTACTCTGACGCATCCGGAGCTGGCGCTCGGAAACGCGACAGCGCTGCTGGCGGTGACACGGGATGCCGCAACCCGCCGCCGCTGCACCGAGCTGGCACAGGAATATTGGCAGGCCGGATATCGCAGCGAAGCGGAGGACGTGGAAAGCGTGGTCGGATATGTGCGCTATGTACTTGAACAACTGGATTTGGAGGAGGCGGATGAACTGCTGCATCTGCTTTAATTGATAGATATTAAAAGTGTCAAAACCCTGTAAAAAGATTGCATCTGCATCTTTTTGCGGGGTTTTTCTGTAAAAGCATGTTCTGTTGTGTTGCCTGCGCAACAGGGTCAATTTGCGGAAAACGATGTAAAACAGTATGCTATACTCCCATTGCATTGAGAAAAAGGGGCGAAGGATTGTATGCTCCTAAATGAAAAACATCGTAATGTCCGGCGGCGGGCCGCAGGGCATTTTGCAGGCAATGGGGTGTCAATATGTCGGCCAATAAATTTTTTGTCGAAAAACTGCTGTATCCGGCGATGGAATACGGCAAAGGAAATCGGATTCGGGCTTATCTGCGGGAGATGAAGCAGACGCAATATGCCGCTCCAGAGGCACTGCACACACTGCGGACGACGCGCCTGAAGCAGCTTTTGCATGCATGCGCTGCAGGTGTGCCTGCCTATCAGAGCCTGGGCATCACCGACGAGGGTATTGAAAAGGATCCGTGGGCTGTATTCCATGCGATTCCGATTCTGAAAAAATCCGCATTCCAAAACGAGCCGCATCGGTTTCTGAACACCAAATATGACCGGTCGCAGATGATTCCCAATGTCACCGGCGGGTCCACCGGAGAACCGGTGAAATTCTTTATGGATCGGTGCACTGTGGAGCATTACGAGGCTGCCCGGTGGCGGGGCCTGTCATGGTGGGGGATTACCCCGGGCAGCAGAAGCGTCATGATTTGGGGGAACCCCATTGAACTGAGTCAAGAGCAGCAGCGTTCTGCACGCTGGAAGGACCGCTTGTTGAAGAATCGGACTATTCTTTCCGCTTACGACTTGACCGAGGAGGAGGTGACACAGTATGTCCGCTTCCTCAACCGTTATCAGCCGGAATATCTTTATGGTTATGCCAGCGCGCTCGAAACATTTGCCCGTCTGCTGGAACCGTCTCGGGAGAAATTGCGACTGAAGCATCTCAAAGCAGTTGTTTCTACCTCGGAAACGCTCAGCGATTCCCGACGGCAGTGCATTCGTGACACGTTCGCCTGTCCTGTCTTGAACGAGTATGGCGCGCGCGATGCGGGCATTTTGGGTTATGAATGCCGGTGCGGTCACCTGCACATCACTGCAGAAAACTGCATTCTGGAGGTGGTGAACCCTGTCACGCTGGAACCGGCAGCACCGGGCCAGAGCGGTTTGGTTGTCACCACGGATCTCAATAATCTGGCCATGCCCCGTCTTCGTTATCTGTTGGGTGATACTGCCACGCTGTCGCCGGAAGTGGAATGTCCCTGCGGGGTGACGCTCCCCAGTATCCAAAGTCTGGACGGGCGGGAGGACGCGATTTTCGAGCTGCCGGATGGAAAACTGGTCCATGGTAATTTTGTCAACCAGCTCTCCAGAAAGTATCACACCATCCGACAGTTTCAACTGGTCCAGACCAGCGTGGATCGTGCGGAGCTGCGGGTGGTGATATGTGAGCACGGAATGTTAAAGGAGGTAGAAGCGTTCCGAAGGGATGTTTCCGGTTTTATGCCGGGCGTAGAGGTGAAGGCTGTCGTAGTTCCCTGCATTGAACCGAGCAAATCAGGGAAATTCCGTTACTCTATTCGTCAGTTCGACCGGAGTATTTGATTGCCGCTGCCTTCCGGTGATGCTTTGGGCGAATTTATGGACGATACTGCCATACATAAGGGTGGTGCATTAAATTATCGCGGAAAAATCGGTAATAGAAGTTGGAAAAGAGATGCTGTGGCAACATTGGTTCATGAAATGGGACATAAGGAGGAAGAACCTATGCGGGCAGCACTGTTTTTGAAATTTGTAAATCCAACGGATTATGATTTAGGATGCTGTTTCAAAGGAATTCGAGAATCAAATACGCATCATGAGACCGGCGGGTGAAGGTGCCGTCGTTGGATAAAGTTCTTTATGTGGATTTGCAGGATGTATCAAAGAAATAGCAGCGGGAATAACAGGGTGTGGGCTGGTATCGTGAAGATGCCGGCCCATTTTTTTTGGCATCTGGGGTAGAATAGGCGGTAGATACTATTGATATGGAGGCGCATCGATGAAAGAACAAATGTATGGGTATATCCGTGTATCTACCAAAGATCAAAATGAGGCGCGGCAGCTGGCTGCGATGCAGGAGTTTGGGGTTTGTGAAAAAAACATGGTTGTGGAAAAACTTTCCGGGAAGGATTTTTGTCGGCCGCTGTATCAAAAGTTGATTGCGCGTTTGCAGCCGAACGATGTATTGGTCGTCAAGAGCATTGACCGCTTGGGCCGCAACTATACGGAAATTTTGGATCAGTGGACTTATCTGACGAAAAAGCGGAATATTGCGATCGTGGTGCTGGACATGCCGCTTCTGGACACACGGCAAGGGAGGGATTTGACGGGAACACTGATTTCTGATATTGTCCTGCAGCTTCTCAGTTATATTGCCGAAACCGAACGTCAAAATATCCATCAACGGCAGGCGGAGGGAATTGCCGAGGCCAGAAAGCGCGGGATACAATTTGGCCGAAAGAGGATTGCAATGCCGCAGGTTTTTGTCGATTTGGCCATGGGATGGAAACGCGGTGAAATTTCCTCTCGTGCAGCTGCGGAGCAGTTGGGGGTTTCTTATCAAACTTTTTTGCGCCGTGCCAAAGAGTTTTGCGAGCATGCATCGGGATAAGCTGCCATGAAACAAAAACAGAGGGGATATCCCGGGTAAATGGGAATCCCCTCTGTTTTGCGGATGCGGATTTTATTTCTGCAAACGACGGTACAATTCAATGATCTGTTCGGAGAACAGGCGCGCGGTTTCCGCCATGGCAAGCTGATCTTCGGCATGCACCAGCGTTAAACGGGTTAAAAGCCCGGTTTCGCTGCTTACTTCTTCCTGAATCAGGTCAAAGTGTGCATTGTGCGCTTGTAGGTATTCCTCGTTGCCGCGTGTGATGGCGGCTTCTGCTTCGGTAAAATTACCGGTTTTTGCGTACTCAATCGCTTCCAGATAGTCGCTCTTGGCTGCGCCGCTGAAGGAAATCAGCTGGAAACAGGCCTGTTCCAGTTGTTCTTGTGTGATGGCCATTGTTATACTCCCATGATTTTTTTGATATCGCCATAGACCTTTTTGCCGTCCATGGTGCCGTAAGCCATCATATCGATGACTTCTACCGGCTTGCCTTCCGCAATCGCCGTAATGCGATTTTTAAGATAGCGGATTTGCGGCCCGAGCAGAATGATATCCGCCTTGCCGACGTGCTCACGCGCCTTGATTTCGCTGGCGGCCCATATGGTCATGTCGCAGCCGTCCTCTTTGGCGGCAGCTGCAATCCGGTCGCACAGCATGCCGGTGGACATGCCCTGTGAGCAAAGAAGTAATACGTTCATAACTGGAATGCCTCCTCTTGTGAATGGTATGAAAAATATGATATACTTACAGAAAAACAAACACGGTGGGGGTAGAGCAATGAATCTTATCGATTTGTCCAAGCGATATTTGCTCAATGAAACCGAACACCGGGTGTTGGAGTGTATTCTCCGTGCTGTGGAGCATGGGGATGCAAAAATCAACATCCGCGCGATCGCACAGCAATCCTTTGTATCGACAACGACCGTGATAAAGCTATCCAAAAAGCTGGGGTATCAGGGTTACAGCGATATGATGTATTCCCTGCGCCGCCACTCCGAAGAGGAGCGGGACGCCGCGGCCGGCATCGACCTGACAAGCATTCTGGAAACCGTGGATACGGACTGCATTGAAGCGTTTGCCGACGAGCTGCTGCGCTGTCGGAATCGCTGCATTTTTATTGTTGGTCTGGGCTTTTCCACGATCGCCTCGTCGTACTTTATGCGTCGTCTGGCAACGCTCGGCATTCTGGCTTACGATGGAGCGCCGGTGGATATGATGCGGGGCGGCAACGAGCCGAGCCTGACCATTATCCTGTCCAAAAGCGGGGAGACGCGCGATCTGGTCGACATCGCTTTGCATGCGCAGACGCTGCATCATAAGCTGTATACCATCACTGCGCACGGCGATTCCACGCTTGCACGGATGAGTGATAACCGTCTGGTGATTCGCACGGGTGGGTCGGTCGCCTATAATGTGCCGGATTTTTTCATTGGCCGGACGATTATTCTGTTTGAGTACATTCTTTCCCGTTTGGTTGACCGGTTGCAGCAGGAAAACTGACCGTGCTGCTATGAGCATTTTAACATGCCGCACAGTGGGCCGCAACAGATGCACAGAAAACAAAAACATGTTTTTTATGCAGTTGACAAATTTTTTATTCATCCAAAACGCTTGAAAAAACGTCTGTATTCTTTATGCTTATGGTTAAAGAGCAAGAGAATACAGACGTTTTTTGCTGCCGAAAAGAGGATTTAAGGAGGAAATACCGCATGAAACAGTTTTCGATCGTAATTGCGGGCGGTGGAAGTACTTATACACCGGATATGCTGGAAATGCTTTGTCTGGTGCGGGAGCATTTTCCGCTGCGCCGTGTGGTGCTGTATGACATTGACGCGGAACGACAGGAGCATATCGGGCGTTTTGGCAAGATTTTGTTCCGGGAATATTATCCGGAGGTGGATTTTTCCTATACGACTGATGCGGAAACCGCGTTTACCGATATTGATTTTGCGCTTGTACAGATTCGGCCGGGCGGTCTGAAGATGCGTGAAATGGATGAAAAGATTCCGCTCAAATATGGTGTTATCGGACAGGAAACCTGCGGACCCGGCGGTTTTGCCTATGGCATGCGCTCGGTGCCGGCAATGATTGAGCTAGTGCGCGCAATCCGCCGCTATTCGCCCGAGGCGTGGATTCTCAACTATTCCAATCCGGCGGCTATCGTGGCTGAGGCGACCAAGCGTGTGTTCCCGGATGATTTCCGGCTCATCAATATCTGCGATATGCCGATTTCCATCATGGATATCTTTTGTCCGCTTGCAGGCGGCCGCAAACGGACGGACGTCGAGCCGCGCTATTATGGTCTGAATCATTTCGGCTGGTTTACCGCCATGTATGATAAAAAGACTGGCGAGGACGTCCTGCCGGAGATTCTGGACAAGCTCAAGCGCGGCAACTGCGATGAAGAACTGGGATTCTCGGGAAAGAACGATGATTACTGGAATTTCACCTTTAAGCATCTGGAAAAGATGGTGCAGGATTATCCGTTCTCGCTGCCCAATACCTATATGCAGTATTACCTGTACCCGAATACCATGGTCGCACACACTGACCCCAACTACACCCGCGCCAATACGGTTATCGATGGTCGTGAGAAGCGCGTCAAAGCATATTGCGATGAGATAGTTGCGCTGGGTAAGATTCGCGGCACCAAATTCGATATGGACCGCAAATACAGCCAAGGCTCGCATAAAAATGCAGACGGTGAGTTTGAGTCGGCGACGATTGCGCACAACGACGCGCACGCAACCTATATAGTCGAGCTGGCCATGAGCATCGCCTACAATCAGGGTGAGATTTTCCTGCTGATGACTGAGAACAACGGCATTGTGCCCAACCTGTCGGACGGGATGATGCTCGAGGTCGCTTGTCGCGTGGGGGCGCGCGGAGCGGAGCCGCTGCGCATCGCGCCGGCGGGCACGTTTGAAAAGGGCCTGCTCGAAGGGCAGTATGCTTATGAGAAACTGACGGTGGATGCAGCGCTCGAAGGCTCCTACCAGAAGGCGCTGCAGGCGCTGGTGGTCAACCGCACCGTGGTGGACACCGACTTGGCCCGCAAGATTCTGGATGAATACATTGCAGTGAACGGGGAACACTTTCCGGTTCTGAAATAAGGCTGAGCCAGTTGAAGTAAGGGGGAAAGAAAATGAACAAAATAACCGAATTTATGGAGACGCATCTGATGCCGCTGTCGCAGAAGCTGTCCAGCAATAAATATCTGGTTGCGCTGCGCGACGGTTTGATGCTGTCCATGCCGCTGTTGATTATTGGCTCGATTGCCATTGTCATCGGTGATTTTCCGGTGCAGGCGTTCCATGACTTCATGACTTCGCTTGTGGGTGACGTCTGGGGTTCGTGGTGCTGGGATATGGTCAATCCCGCGACGATGGGGTTGGTTGCCCTGTTTGCCGTGGTCGGTGTATCGCACTCGCTGGCGTCGGAAGAAGGTGTCGAGCCGCTGCCCGCAGTCGCTATTTCGATTTCGGCCTATTTCCTGCTGCTCCAGCAGATGGACGAGGGCGGCTATGCCGCATCCAGCTTTGAGGCGAGCGGTTTGTTTACGGCGATGCTGACCGCGCTGCTTGCGACCAAGCTGTATGCGGTGCTGCTCAAGAAAAATCTTAAAATTAAAATGCCGGAATCCGTGCCGAGCTTTGTTTCCCGTCAGTTCGAGGCGCTCATCCCGGCAACCATCATCGTGATTTTGTTCCTCGCCATCCGTCTGGTGTTTGCGGCAACGCCGTTCGGCACGGTGACAAATTTCATCGTCACAGTGATTCAGATGCCGTTGACCAATATCGGCACAACGCTCATCGGCACGATGTTCATCACCATTCTCAATTCGATTTTGTGGTTCTTCGGCATCCACGGCACGGCGGTTATTGATTCTTTTATGGGCCCGCTGTGGTATGCGGCGCGTTTCGCAAATCTGGATGCGTTCAACGCGGCGGCGGATGCGGTTCGTCCGTATATTGTCACGCAGGACTTCGCCAATCATATCATCTTCCTCGGTGGTACGGGCAACACGGTTTCACTGGCGGCCATCATGGCGTTCCGCTGCCGCTCCAAGCGCATCAAGTCGCTGGGCAAGCTCGGCTTGCTGCCGGGTATCTTTAATGTCAATGAGCCGATCATCTTCGGCCTGCCGATGGTGCTCAACCCGATGATGGCAATTCCGTTCTTCATCGTTCCGCCGATTACCGTGTTGCTTTCGTTCTGTGCGATGTACTTTGGTCTGGTGCCTTACCCGACGGGCATCACCGTTCCGTGGACGCTGCCTGCACCGTTTGGCGGCTGGATGATGTGCGGAGACTGGCGCGGCGGCGTGCTGCAGCTGGTGGTAATCATTATCGGCGGTTTGATTTATTATCCGTTTATTACAGCGCTGGATAAGCAGTATCTGGAAGAAGAACAGGCAGCTCCGGCGGAAACGGCGGCGGAATAACAGAAGTCGGAAAATCATATGTCGGTAATGCGTGCCGGCCAGTCGAATGGAGTGGAATGCATTTGCAGCATGAAAAAGCAATGAAGAGTATAGGCGTCAGTCCGCTGCGCCGTCTGGCGGCGTATGCAGTGGATTGGTATCTGGCGACGATGGTGTGCGGCGCACCGCTCCTGCTGGTCAATTCCATGCGCACGGGAGTGGCTGCGTTGGATACGTCGCTGCCGCCTGATGGCGCGGGATGGCTTTGGGGAACGGCGGCGATTGCGCTGGGCGTGCTGTATTACTGGCTGGTGCCGCTTGTGTGGAACGGTCAGACACCCGGCAAGCGCTTGCTGCGGCTGAGAGTCGTGCGCGCGGATAACGGAGAGTCGGTTCCTGCGGCTAAGCTGCTGCTGCGGCAGGTTGTCGGGCTGCTCGTGCTGGAGGGCGCGGTGGCGTTTCCAAGTCAGCTGCTGCGTGAGCTGTTGGTTCGTGTAGCGGGCGAGAGCGCAGCGGATGTCATGCGTATCGGCATGGTGGCTATCACCATCGTGTCGGTGATGCTGGGCGTGTATACGCCGGGCAATCGCATGCTGCACGACCGGATTTCCGGTGTCCGTGAGGTGGTTTTGCCGGAAAAGGACGCAGCCTTCGACAAAAAATCAAATACCAAAGCATAAGCGCATACGGGCCGGCGTCAATTTTGACGCCGGCCCGCTTTTGTGTGGTCTGACGTAAAATTCACAGTCTATTCAATTATTTGAGCGTCTGCGTGTTATACTGAAACCAAAGGCAACCGGAAAGAGGGAAGCGGCAATGAAGATGCTGTATTATGGCGGCACGATCCATACGATGGAAGATAAGGAACAAGCGGAAGCGCTGCTGGTGGAAAACGGTGTAATTGCAGCGGTAGGAAAATATGAGCGGCTGCAAGCGCGGGCGAAGGATGCAGCCCAGATCGATCTGGATGGTCGTGTGCTGCTGCCTGCGTTCATTGATGCACACAGCCATTTTTCCGGTGCAGCTTATGCGATGCTGCAAGCGCCGCTCGGGGAAACGGTCAATTTTGCAGAGATTGAGGCCGCACTGACACGGTTTATCGCAGACAACCATATGCCCGATGGGCAGTGGGTGGTTGGCAAGGGGTATGACCAGAATGCGCTTGTCGAGCAGCGGCATCCGACGCGCGAGATACTTGACCGTGTATCCTCGCGTCACCCCATCATGCTGGTGCATCAGTCCGGTCATATGGGCGTATTCAATACGCTGGCGCTTGAGTTGCTCGGTGTAACGCCAGATACGCCCACGCCGGAAGGCGGTGCCATCGGCAGAGAAAACGGTTGTTTGACCGGTTATATGGAAGAAAATGCATTTTTACAGTATCAACAGAAGGTCCCTGCTCCCGATCTTGCGGATTTAATGGATGCTTGCCGCCGTGCGCAGCAGCTTTATGCCTCGTATGGTATCGCTACCGTGCAGGAGGGTATGATGCCGGAAAGTCTGGTCGGACTGTATCAGGCGCTGCTGACGCATCAAAAGCTTGAGCTGGATGTGGTGGCCTATCCGGGTGTGGATGTGCTCGATGAAATCTGCGATGCATTCCCGGAAGCGGTGCGGCGGTATGACCGGCATTTCAAGCTCGGCGGCTGCAAGATGTTTCTGGACGGATCGCCGCAGGGCCGTACCGCATGGCTGCGTGCGCCATATGCGGATGCACCGGACGGTTATCGCGGTTACCCCACCATGACGGATGATGCATTGCGGCAGGCGCTCACCACGGCTTACCGCAGCGGAATGCAGCCGCTGGCGCACTGCAACGGGGATGCCGCTGCCGCGCAGTATCTTTCCGCCGTGGCGGAGATGGAGCGGTCGCGTTCGGATTTCCGCGAACTGCGGCCGGTGATGATTCATGCGCAACTGCTTGCACCTGACCAAATGGAGGAGGTAGCACGGCTGGGTATCATCCCATCGTTTTTCATTGCGCATATCCACCAATGGGGCGACGTGCATCTTCGCAATTTGGGGCCGGAGCGCGCCTCGTGCATCAGCGCGGCGGGTTCTGCGCTCTCGCATGGCATTCCGTTCACTTTTCATCAGGATACCCCTGTTCTACCGCCCGATATGCTGCACACGATCTGGTGTGCGGTGGAGCGTGTGACCAAGGACGGCGTGACGCTCGGTGGAGATGAGCGTATTCCGGTTATGGATGCACTGCGCGCGGTCACGGTGAACGCTGCGCGGCAGTATTTTGAGGAAGCGCGCAAGGGTTCGCTGCGGCCGGGAAAAACAGCCGACTTGGTATTGCTCGATGCCGATCCGCTCGCCGTGCCACCCGAACGGCTGCGGGACATTCGCGTACTCGAAACGGTCAAGGTAGGGGAGACCATCTTCCGTGCGTGAGAACCGCGCGGCAAAAATCCCTTGCGTTCCGCATATGTGATGCCGTATACTAAGACGGAAGATCACCGGCCCCAATGGGGCGCAGAACAGGAGAGAAGCAACATGAATATCACCAAAGGCGATGTGCTCGAGCTGCGCCGCCGCCTGAAAAAGACTGAATGCACCTTCGGTCGTATGTGCGGCTGCTATGTGAACAGCGGCAAACAGGTGGTGCTCAAATTCAGCGAAGCCTTTTCCGAACTGGAAGAGGACGAGTTTTATAAATATCTGGAGATTGCCAAGAAAGCACTGTCCGGTACGCTGGGCAGCAATCTGCTCGAACTGGAGTTTGATCGCAGCGAGGTGGCGATGGAGCATCAGAAGTATCTGCTCGCGCTCAAGGAGAGCAAGCTGGCGGGCGAGGAACTGCTCGACCGGCTATATGAGCAGATTATTGAGCAGTACGCCTATCCGGGCAACTACCTGATTCTGGTGTATCATGATATTTACGATGTGCCGTCCAAGGCGACCTCGGGCGAGGAGCAGGACGAATCCGAGGAGATTTACGAATACATACTTTGTGCGATTTGTCCGGTCGAGCTGTCCAAGCCTGCGCTGGGCTACCACGAGGATGAAAACCGCATTGGCGCGCGTGTGCGCGACTGGGTGGTCGGTCTGCCTGATCTTGGTTTTGTCTATCCGGCGTTCGCAAACCGCGGCAGCGATGTCAATGCCGTGATGTACTATGTTAAAACCGGCAAAAGCTCTCATCCGGAACTTGTCGAGCAGGTGCTCGGCTGCGTGCCGCAGCGCACGGCGGCCGAGGACAAGCAGGCATTCCGCAGCGTGGTGCTTGATGCGTTTGGAGAGGACGAGGAGCAGGCGGATGCCGCCTTTTTCCAGATTCAGAAAACCATCAGCGGCATGGTGGCCGAGCGGGAGGAGGACGAGTCCCTGCCGCCGGTCAGCCTGACGGCTGAGACACTGTCCGGTCTCGCCACTGAGGCAGAGGTGCCGGAAAAGGTGCGCGAGCAGATTGAAAAGAGTTATGCGCATGTGTTCGGCGATACGCCGCCTGTGGCGGATAATGTGCTGGATAACAAGCTGGTCGAGGAAGGAACCGCTCGTGCGCATACAGCGGCGCTTGAGCAGAAAGTGGCGGTTTTGCAGCAGGAGCTGGCAGCACAGGCGGCGCAGCGCGCCGATGAGGACGGCGACACGCCCTGGCGCGAGGATACAGAGATTGAACTGCATGTGCCGCAGGAACGGGCAAGCCGCATTCGTGCGGATGTGGTGGACGGGCAGAAATGTTTGCTCATTCCGCTTGAGGAAGGCGAGCACGCCCGCATCAACGGCGTGGAGCAGCCGCTGTAATTCTCCCAAAATGCACAGAGGACGGGGCAAAGCTCCCGTCTTTTTGCATATAAATGAGGAAACAAGCCCTGTTTTGCGTTTTTTGACCGGATATGATTGAATGTGATGGAGAAAGTGTGCTATAATGTCACTATCTAAGGTTTTTTGGAGCGTAGGTATATGGCTTATGAAAAAAACAGACGTCGGCCTCCGAGAGAGGACGACGGCACATTGATTGAAGGCCGAAATGCGGTGCTCGAAACGCTGCGCGCAGGACGCGCGGTGGACAAGGTTTTTGTAGCGGAGGGCGCGCGCATCGGTGACGTGGCGGCGGAAGCACGCCGGCATGGTGTGCCGGTGGTCACCTGCGATCGCCGCAAGCTCGACCACATGAGTCCGACGGGCAACCATCAGGGCGTGATTGCGCAGGCGGCGGCACAGGAATACGTTTCGCTCGATGACATTTTCCGCGTGGCGGAGGAGCGGGGCGAGGTGCCGCTCATTGTGGTATGCGACGGCATTGAGGACCCGCACAATCTGGGCGCTATCATTCGCTCGGCGGAAACGGCGGGCGCACATGGTGTGATTATCCCAAAACGCCGCGCGGTCGGCCTGACGGCGGCGGTGGCGCGCGCGGCAGCGGGCGCGCTGGCCTATGTGGGCGTACACAAGGCGAACAACCTTGCCGCTGCGCTCGACGAGATGAAAGCGCGCGGCGTTTGGCTGTTCGGCGCGGAGGCCGACGGTACAGTCGGCTTGTATGAAGCCGCGTTTGACCGGCCTACGGCAATCGTCATCGGCTCGGAAGGACAGGGCCTCAGCCGTCTGACGCGGGATAAGTGCGATTATATTGTCAGCATCCCCATGTGCGGCCGGGTCAACTCGCTCAATGCGTCCAATGCTGCGGCGGTATTGCTGTTTGAAGCGGTACGTCGCCGCACGCAGGCCGACTAAAGGAGGCAAACAGATAAGGATATGGACAGAAAAGACGAAACCATGAACCTGGAAGCGATCAAGGCGATGCTCAGTGATGTGCCGGATGGCGATGAGTTCGATCTGGATTCCATTATCGCGGAGGTAGAGGGTGGCACACCGGCCCAAGCGCATCGCGCGTCCCGGTCCGAGCCGGCACCCTCCAAAGCGGCACAGGAAAAGCAGCCGCCTGCACCTCAGGCGCCTGAAGCAGCGCCGCAGGTACATGTGCAAGCGCCGAAGATGCCGGAGGCAGAGCCGCGCAAGGCGACGCCGATACAGGAAACGCCATCTGCACCGCAGGCCGCGCCGCGTACCGCACCGAAAAAGCGTGCGCCGCGCAAGGCCGAGCCGGAGGAGCAGATTCCGGATCTGACCGCTTTTGAGGAGGCGGTGCAGGATGAGCGCGCCGTACGCATTGCTGCAAGAGAGGCCAAAGCTGCGGCACGGCAGGAAAAGGCGGCAGCGAAGGCGGCGGCCCGACAGGCAAAGCGTGAAGCAAAGATGGCCGCTAAGCAGGCCGCGGATACGGAGGATGAATTTGATGATATTCCGGAGGCAGAGCCGCCCGCTCCGGTGATAGCATCCAAGCGTGCAGCCCGCGGCACTAAGATGACGCGCAAGGAGGCCCGCGCGGCTCGCATTGCAGCCGAGCAGGCGGAGGAGGAAGAGGAAATCCAATTGCGCGATCCGGCGCAGGCGCAGCGGGCGTTTAAGCGCCGCGCACAGGGCCTGTCTGTGCGTTCCATCGTTGTGCTGATTCTTGCGGTGGCCGCGGCATATCTCAGTCTCGCACCCAGCTTTGATGTTCTGCCGCTGCCGGTGGCACTTGATGCGGTGGAAAATCCGGCCATCGGCATCGGTGTGCTGCTTCTGCTGCAATTTATTGCGTTATTTGTTGGTATTGATGTGTTCGGTATGGGTTTTTACAATTTGCTGCACGGCATGCCTGACCGCGCTTCGCTGGTGTCGTTTGCAATTCTTGCGGCGCTGCTGCACGGTGCATCTATCATTGTGTTTGATAATCAGTCCGGTGTGCAGATACCGTATTTGGCGGTCAGCATTCTGCTGCTGTATGCTGCAATGCGTGAGGAACGCGGCCGCTTTGCAGCGCGCGCGCGTGCCTATCAGGCGATCTGCTCGGCAGAGCAGCCTGCGGCCATTTACAGCCATTATGACGCAGAGGATGATGCCTGCCGTGCGGTCAAGGGTCCGCTGCATGCCGAAAAGGCTTTTCTGACCGAGATGGAACGTGCGGACACGGTGGATCGTTTTTCCATGATTTATGTGCCGGTTGCACTGGCAGCCTCAATTATTTTTGCGCTGCTCGCTTCGGTTGGGCGTGGTGAGCCGATACGCTTTTTCTGGGCGTTTTCCGCGATTTTGTCGGTTTCCGCTCCGCTTGGCCTCATTTGTGCGTTTGGCGCAAGCTACAAGAATGTGTCTCGCCGTCTGCTTGCCTCGGGTGCGGCGATTGCAGGTGCGCGGCAGGCTAACCTGCTGCGCGGCACGGAAGAGGTCGTGCTGACAGAGAACGATTTATTCCCGTCCGGCTCGATCAGCTTGGAGTCGCTGCAGAATATGGGCCGTCTGTCGGATGACAAAGTGCTTGCCTGCGCGGCGGCGCTGGCGGATGCGGCCGGTCTGGAGCTGGGCCGCGTGCTGACCGAAGCCACGCGAGAGCGCTACGGTGTGACACTGGCTGCGCGTAATGTGCAGGAAGTGGAAGGCGGCCTGACGGGAGACATCGGCACCAGCCGTGTGGTGCTGGGTACGGCAGCATTGATGGTGAAAATGGGCATCCGCATTCCATCCGGACAGGGAGAACAGGTTTGCTCATATCTGGTGGTGGACAATGCGCTGGCCGGTGTGTTGACGCTGCGTTATCAACCAACAAAGCATACTTACCGTGCGATGCGCATGATGCGCCGCATGCATATGAATGCAGTGCTGGCGGTGCGGGATTTCAATATCTCGCCTGCGATGATAGAAACGGAATTTGATCTGCGCCGCGGATTTGCCGACCAGCCCGATCCGGCCGGTGTGATGCGGCTGCTCAACCCCGATTATTCGAATGGGGATGCGCCCGCCGCTATTTTGACGCGTGAGGGAGCGGGTGCGTTTGTGCAGGTGCTGCGATGTGCGGACAAGCTGGCGGGTGCGGTGCGCTCCGCACTGACGTTGGGTGCGTTTGCGGGCATTTGCGGCATGCTGATTGTCGCCTATCTGGTGTCTCAGAATGCGGCGGACGCGCTGCCGGTGATGAATATACTGTTGTATTTGCTTCTCTGGTATATCCCGGTATTCATTATCACACAACAAACGCATTGAGAAACGAAAAAAGCAGGTCTGAACCTTCATGGTCCAGACCTGCTTTTTTGCCTTGCGCGGCAACAGGGAAGAGAAGATCCGCCCGAGGCGGTAAAAAAGAGAGAGAAAAGAATCAAACGGGCAGGACGGAGGCTACAGAAAAAACGGCAAGCGCAACCGCCAGCACGGCTGCTGCGGTAGCAAGATAAGCACGTGTCATAAGATCCGCCTCCTTGGATACATTAAAATACTTTATACTATATAAACGTATGTCATGCCGATTTTGTGACAGGAAAATTTGTAAAAAATAAAATTTTTTTGTCAGTCGGATTTCAACGCTGGAAAAGAGGAAAAGAAGCGTCAAAAATGCACAAAAAACAGCTTGCACACATGCGTGCAATAGTGTATAATTACAAATAAGGGAGTCGTTCCCGCTAACAAAGCGCCCGCATAATAAGGCTCGGGCAGGGGAGTGTTTATCAAATATGGCCAATTACCCGGTTAACAAGATTCGTAATGTATGTCTCATGGGACACGGCGGCGACGGCAAGACCTCGCTTGTCGAAAGTATGCTCTATATCGCCGGTGTAACCGATCGTGTCGGCAAGATCACGGACGGCAACACGGTTTGCGATTTCGACCCCGAGGAAATCAAGCGTCAGTTCTCGATTTCGACGGCTGTTGCGCCGATCGAGTGGAACGGCTGCAAAATCAATTTGCTGGATACCCCGGGCTTCTTTGATTTTGAAAGCGAAGTAAATTGCGCTCTGCGTGTGGCGGAGTCCGCCCTCATTATCGCCACCGGCAAGTCCGGTCCGGGCGTCGGCACGGAAAAGGCGTGGGAGCGCTGTGAGGCGCGCGCTATGCCGCGTATGTTTTACATCTCCAAGATTGACGAGGAAAATTCGGATTACTATACCTCGCTGCATAAGCTGCAAAAGCAGTTCGGCGTATCGGTTGCGCCGATTGTTGTGCCGATTTTCGAGGGCAATCGCGATACCGTCGGCATTGTAGACTGCGTCATTCGTAAGGCGTATCGTATGGAAGGCAACAAGCGTGTCGAGATTCCGATTCCGGACGACATGAAGGAGCGTATCGACCAGCATCGTGCAGCGCTGTGCGAAAACGTGGCGGAGCTGTCTGAAGAGCTGATGGAGCGGTATTTTGCAGGCGAGGAATTCTCGGATGAAGAGCTGATCGCCGGCATCCGTCAGGGTGTTAAGGATTTGGTGATTGCACCGGTATTCTGCGGTACTGCGGCAACCGGCATCGGTTCCTATGCGCTTTTGAAGGGTATTGCTGACTATATGCCGTCCCCGGACGAAAAGCCGGTGGAAATCTGCGAGGATGAAAAGGGCGAGCTTATCGAAATCAACTGCACGCCCAATGGTTCGACCTGTGCGTTTGTTTTCAAGACGGTTGCCGATCAGTATGGCCGTTTCTCGTATTTCAAGGTGATGTCGGGCGAAGTGAAGCAGGATATGACGCTGGTTAACAAGCGCGCGGACGCCAATGAGAAAATGGGTCATATCTATACGGTTTGCGGCAAAAAGACCACTGAAGTTCCGGTGGTTGGCTGTGGCGATATCGGTGCGGTTTCCAAGCTGGTTACCACCAAGACGGGCGATACGCTCTCGATGAGCGTGCGCAAAGTCGAGCTGGAGCCGATCGAGTTTGCGCCGCCGTGCTATACGCAGGGTATTGCGCCGAAGGTGAAGGGCGCAGAAGAGAAGATTTCCGCGGGTCTTGCCCGTCTGCACGACGAGGATCCGTCCTTTGAGACCGAGTTCAATCCGGAAACCAAGCAGCACACCATTTCGGGTGCGGGCGACATTCATCTGGATGTGCTCTGCTCTAAGCTGAAGGATAAGTTCGGTGTAGAAGTGGCGCTCACGCCGCCGATCGTGCCGTATCGCGAGAAGATTCGCAAGACGGTGACGGTTGAAGGCAAGCATAAGAAACAGTCTGGCGGTCATGGCCAGTACGGTCACGTTAAGATGGAATTTGCACCGTATCCGGAAGGCGATTATCTGTTCGAGGAGAAGATTTTCGGCGGTTCGGTGCCGAAGAATTTCCATCCGGCAGTCGATAAGGGCATTCGCGAGGCGATGGAGCATGGCGTTCTGGCGGGCTATCCGCTGGTCGGTCTGCGCGCCACCCTGCTCGACGGCTCGTATCATGATGTAGACTCCAACGAGTTGTCCTTCAAGATGGCAGCACGTCTGGCGTATAAGGCGGGCATTCCGCAGGCAAGCCCGGTGTTGCTTGAGCCGGTCTGCTCGATGAAGGTTGTGATTCCGGATGCCTATATGGGCGATGTCATCGGTGATTTGAACAAGCGCCGCGGTCGCATTATGGGCATGAATCCGATTGAAGGCGGCAAGCAGGAGATTCTGGCTGAGTGTCCGATGGCGGAGTTGTCCGACTACGCGATCACGCTGCGTTCGATGACGCAGGGCCGCGGTTCGTTTGTTTCCAACTTTGAGCGATATGATGAAGCGCCCGCACAGGTGCAGGAAAAGGTTATCGCGGAGAACAAGGCGAGACTGGAAGCACTGAATAAGGAATAAAACATTGATTTTGTCAAAAACCGGCTGTTTCACAGCTGGTTTTTTGTTGTTGTGGATGTCATAGCAGGGTAGACGGAAAAAGGAATCTGTGATATAATTTTAACAAATCAAGATAATACGGAGGTTTCTTGCGATGCACACGATCAGAAAGATCCAGGATGATCTTGTTTATGTGGGCGGAAGCGATCGCCGCCTGAGTCGGTTTGAAAATCTGTTCCCGATTCCGCGTGGCGTTTCCTATAACAGCTATTTGCTGCTGGACGAAAAGACTGTTTTGTTTGACACGGTGGATGACGCGATCAGCCGTCAGTTCTATGAAAATATTACCGCTGCACTGGCGGGCCGTCCGCTGGATTATCTGGTGGTTCACCATATGGAGCCGGATCATTGCAGCATGATTGTTGCGCTGCTGCACCGCTATCCCGAAGCAAAGATTGTTTGCAGCGCCAAGGCGCTGGTTATGCTCACGCAGTTCTATGCGGAGGATATGAAGGAGCGCGCACTTGTGGTTGCGGAAGGGGACAAGCTTTCCACCGGCCGTCATACGCTGCACTTTGTTATGGCGCCGATGGTGCACTGGCCGGAGGTTATGGTCACCTATGATGAGCCGAGCAAAATCCTGTTCTCGGCAGATGCGTTCGGTACGTTCGGCGCGCTGGCAGGCAACATTTTCGACGATGAGCTGGCGTTTGACAGCGTTTGGCTGAACGATGCCCGTCGGTACTATACAAATATTGTTGGCAAGTACGGCGCACAGGTACAGGCGCTGCTGAAAAAGACTGCGGCCTTTGATGTTGAGATGATCTGCTCACTTCATGGTCCGATTTGGCGCGGCAATCTGGGCCTGCTGATGGATAAGTATCAGAAGTGGAGCACCTATGAGCCGGAGGATAAGGGCGTGATGATCGCCTATGCCACGATGTACGGAAATACGGAGAATGCGGCGAATGTGCTGGCTGGCATGCTGGCTGACAGAGGCGTGCACAATATTACAATGTACGACGTGTCCGGCACGGATGTTTCCGAACTGGTAGCGGAGAGCTTCCGCTGCAGTCATCTGGTGCTGGCTGCGCCGACCTATAACGGCGGTCTGCAGCCGCGTATGGAAGCGTTCCTGCATGACCTCAAGGCACTGAACCTGCAGAACCGCACGGTGGCGCTGTTGGAAAACGGCACTTGGGCGCCTGTTTCCGGCCGTCATATGAAGGCGATTCTGGAGGGTATGAAGAATATGACCGTGCTGGAAAATACGGTCGCACTGAAGTCTGCGCTGGTCGAAAGCCAGTCTGATGCGCTGGAAGCGCTGGCGGATGAGATTGCAGCTCAGATTGTAGAGTAATCTTCCTTTATGGAGTGCATATTAAGATGCCGTCTGGCAGAAACAATCGTTTCTGCCGGACGGCGTTTTGTTGTTCTGCTTTTTCATTTGTCCGCATAGGATAAAGCAAAAGCAGGAGGGGCGATAGCATGATTGTTTTTGCAGCCAAGGTATCGGTGAAAAAAGTGGTGGCAGGCGTACTGGCAGTGGGCGCTGTGGTTTTGGGCGTCACATTGCTCGCGCCGACAGCGGACACAATGCATGCGCAGACCGCTTCGGGCGAAATAGATTTGAACAGTAAGCTGAAAAATAACGAACAGCGCGTTGCACTGCTCGAGAGCTACGGTTGGAAGGTCAATCCGGAGCCGCGCAGTGAGCGTGAAGTGCAAATACCCAAAACTTTTGACGACACCTATCAAGCGTACAACGCCATTCAGTTGGGGCAGGGGCTGGACCTTGCACCGTATCAAGGCAAGCGTGCTACATTATACACCTATGAACTGACCGAATATCCGACTGGAGAAGAGGGGGTCATTGCTAATCTGCTGATTCGACGCAATCAGCTGATAGCCGCGGATATCAGCTCGGCGGAGTCCAACGGCTTTGTGCATGGTATCACGGAAATGCCGGAAACAGATTCGGCTGAATAAACCTTGGACTGTGCAAATTCACAAAAAAATGAGAATAGATTCTCGTAACTCTGGATTCGATTTAGGGAATTGCACTTTTTCTGCAATTCCCTATTGTGCAATTTGCGAAAAAGTGGTATGCTATTAGCAGGAATGAATTGTCGGGGGAGACAAAATGCCACGGATGCGATTGGACAAGTTGCTGGCGCATTTGAATTGCGGCAGTCGCAAGGAAGTACAGGCCATGATTCGTGCGGGCCGCGTGCAGGTCAACGGCACGGTGGAGCGCGATCCCGCGGCAAAGGTGGATTCAGACAGTGCACAGGTCATGCTTGACGGACAGGCACAGAGGTATCAGGCGCAGCGGTATTATATGCTTAACAAGCCGGCAGGCGTGATTACAGCCAGTCGGGATGCGCGGCACGATACCGTGCTGGACTTATTTCCTGAGGAAATGCGGCGCGGTCTGTTTGCGGTCGGAAGATTGGATAAGGATACCGAGGGGTTGCTCATCGTGACGGATGATGGTGCGCTGAGCCATGCGCTGATGAGCCCATCGCGGCATGTGTATAAAGTGTATGAGGCTGTGGTAGAAGGGACACTTTTGCCGGAGGCGGAGACTCGCTTCGAAACAGGATTGACACTGAAGGATGGTACAGTTTGTCTGCCTGCCCGTCTGGAACGGTTGGCAGTGGGCGGCGAACAGCGTGTGAGAGTTACGCTGCGGGAAGGAAAGTATCATCAGGTGAAGCGTATGATAGCGGCAGTGGGCGGCGTTGTAGTGCAGCTGCGCCGCGTGCAGTTGGGCGGTTTGCGGCTTGACCCGGCGTTGACGGAAGGTGCCTTTCGCGCCCTAACTGAACGGGAGTTGGAGTTGCTGCAGCAGCCGGCGCGGGAGAGTATCTAAAAATCGCCAAAAAAAATAAAAATTTTTGTACAAAAATGTAGAAGACTATGATATAATGTCTTAAAATGCACAGGGAACATCAAAGGTTCTTGTGAACAATGTCAGGAATACGGCGATTTGTTTGGCCGGGGCGATTGTGACATGGCGTGAAAGCGCACGAGAATAGGGAAATACGGGAAAGGTGATGGAAATGGCTTCAAGATTGTTCCAGTCGATTGTTTTGCAGATGAAGGACACAGTAGAACGCACCATTGGTATTGTGGATGCGAGCGGTGCGGTTGTAGCGTGTACCGATCTGCCCCGTATCGGCGAAATGCGGGAGGAAGCGATCACCGAGCTTGGCTTTGCAGGTGAAATTGTCCGTTTTGGCGGCTACACCTACCATACCACGGGCGACCGTTCCAGCCGGCTGGAATACGCTGTTTTCGTGCAGGGAGAGGACGAGCTGGCGCGCAGTATCTGCTCGCTGGTGGCGGTTGCAATCAATAACATCAAAACACTGTATGATGAAAAGCACGACAAGGCGACATTTGTTAAAAATATTATCTTGGATAATATTCTGCCGGGCGATATTTATATCAAATCCCGTGAGCTGCATTTCGGCAATGATGTGCCGCGTGTGGTATTTCTGGTGCGTCAGCAGATGCCGGCGGACGTTGCGGCCATTGATGTGGTAACGGGTATGTTCCCGGATAAGCAGAAGGATTTTGTGCTGCACATTTCAGAAACCGATATCGTGGTCGTCAAGGAAGTCAAGGCGGGCAGTGATGTCAAGGATTTGGCCAAGATTGCCGCGTCGATTGAAGAGGCGCTGCTCAGCGAACTGTCGGTCAAGAGTCTGATTGGTATCGGTTCGGTATCGTCGCAGATGAAGGATATTGCCAAGTCCTTTAAGGAGGCGCAGACTGCCATTGAGGTCGGCGCGGTATTTGATACGGAAAAAAATATCATCAGTTTTGAAAATCTGGGCATTGGCCGTCTGATTTATCAGCTGCCGATTACACTGTGCGAAATGTTCCTCAGCGAGGTATTCAAAAAAGGATCGATTGATTCGCTGGATCAGGAGACGCTGTTTACCATTCAGAAGTTCTTTGAAAATAACCTGAACGTTTCTGAAACCTCACGTAAGCTGTTCGTGCATCGCAATACGCTGGTGTATCGATTGGAAAAGATTAAAAAGCTGACCGGTCTGGACCTGCGTGAATTCGATCATGCGATTGTGTTCAAGGTAGCGCTGATGGTGCGGAAATATCTGGCCAGCCGCGAAGAAAATGTTCGTTGAGGCATAGCTGTTCACAAAAACTACACGTAAAAAAGCGGCAGTGTAGGGAAATGGCAGGGATTGTCGTCTTGCGTCGGCAAGGAAAATCTGTTATAATAGGCAAAGGTGTATGATCTGCATGCACCTTTGCCTTTTTGGTATTTTGTTTGGCTCCGAGGAGGAATGCCTGTGATACGGATGAACGATGTCACCATGGTGTACGATAATGGTACCCGTGCTGTGAACAAAGCGAACCTGCGTGTGGATGAAGGGGAATTTGTGTTCCTCGTCGGTGCGTCCGGCTCTGGTAAAACAACGCTTATCAAGCTGTTGACCGCAGAGGTCCGTCCGACGGAAGGACGAGTGTTGGTTAACAATTACAATGTCGGTGAGATGAAAAAGAGGCAGATCCCATACCTGCGCCGTACCTTGGGCGTGGTATATCAGGATTTTCGCTTGATCAAAAATAAAACGGTTTATGAAAATGTCGCATTTGCTATGCGGACCATCGGCGCAAAGGGCAAGGCGATCAAAGAACGCGTACCGTATGTGCTGGAACTGGTCGGTTTAGCGGACAAGGCGCAGATTAAGCCGATGAACCTTTCCGGCGGTGAGCAGCAGCGTGTTGCCATTGCACGTGCACTGGTCAATAACCCGCGCCTCATCATCGCGGACGAGCCAACCGGCAACCTCGATCCCGCACGCTCGCTTGAACTGATGACCCTGTTTGAAAAGATCAACGAATTGGGCACCACTGTGCTGATCGTGACACACGAGAAGGGACTGGTGGATGAGTTTGAAAAGCGCGTTGTTATGATTGACAAGGGCGAGGTCGTCAGCGACCAGACAGGTGGGTACTATCAGTTATGAGAAGTTTTGGTTACTATTGGAAGGAAGGCTTCCGCAATATATTCAAGCACGGGTTTATGTCGATTGCGGCGGTGCTTATCATGATCGCCTGCCTGCTTTTGACAGGAACCGTGACGCTTATCGCGTATAATATTGATTTGAGCATTCAGGAATTACAGCAATCCAATGAGATTGTGGTATTCATTGATGACAGCCTGACCACACGCGAGGCGAAAGCCTTAGGGTCGCAATTTAACAAGATTGACAATATTGCAACGGTTGAGTTTGAGGATCGCGATGTAGCGCTGGAAAAATACCGCGAGGAGTTGGGTGAGGACGCAGTTATTCTGGAGAATTATAATTCTGCAAACAATCCGCTGCGCAACAGCTTTATCTTCACTCTGAAGGACCCGACGCTGGCTGAGGAGACGATTGAACAGATCGCGGCTGTGGATGGTACGGACTATATCCGCGCGGATGAGGATGTCATTTCCAAGCTGATTCAGGTGCAGCGCGTATTCAATATTGTTGCGCTTGCCATGGTGGTTGGCCTGGCGGTCATCTCGATTTTCATCATCGCCAATACGGTAAAGCTGGCCATGTTTGCACGCCGTGAGGAAATTTCCATCCAGAAGATGGTCGGTGCGACCAACTGGTTCATCCGCTGGCCGTTCGTCATCGAGGGTATGGTGCTGGGCTTGCTGGCAGGCGGTTTGGCATTCCTCGCGCAGTGGGGACTGTACACCGAACTTGCCAATGTTGCAAGCGGTGTTATTCCGTATTTCCACATTGTTCCGTTTGACGGGCTGCGCTGGCTGGTGCTGGGCGTATATTTGGGTGCGGGCGTGCTGTTCGGCATCGGCGGTTCGGTAACCAGCATTCGCAAATTTATGAATGTGTAAGGCGACGGCGACAGACAAAGGAGCGAATATCATTATGATGAAGAAAAGCACGACACGGCTGATATCCTGCGTGATTGCCGCGATTCTTGTGATTGCGCTGCTGGCTTCCATGCTGAGCAGCCTGACATTTGCAGGCGCCGCAGAGGATGCAGACGAGCTGCAGGATAAGCTGTCCTCGCTGGAGGATGAGAAAGCGGCGGTTAAGGAAAAAATCGCAGAGCTGACCAAGCAGGCGAGCGACGTAGAAGCAACCCGTGCTGCGCTGCAAAGCGAGATTGACCTGACCAAGGAAGAGATTTCCACGGTTGAGGCGTATATCGAGCGTCTGCAGGACCAGATCGATGTCAAGACCACTGAACTGGCAGCGGCGGAGGACGCGCTGGAGCAGAAGGAAGAGGAATTTGCGCTTACCGTGCGCACCACCTATGAGCAGGGCGATGCCAGCTATCTCGAGGTGCTGCTCAATTCCACCAGTTTTTCTGACCTGCTGTCCCGCATGGAGATCATTACGGCGATTATGGATGACAACAAGAAGATTGTTGCCGAGTATACCGCTGCGAAGGAAGATATTGAGCAGAAAAAGCAGGAGTTGGAGGATACACAGGCTTCTCAGAAGGAATATCAGGAGAACCTGAGCTATAAGGTTGATGAGTTGGCGGCAAGCGAGGCCGAGCAGGCTGCGCTGGCAGAGAGCATTCAGGCATACAAGGCGGAAAGCGAAGCGGAGTACGATCGTATTTCCAACGAGATGCAGGACGTCAGCAACCAGATCGCGGCGCTGTCTGCGCAGTCGGCGGCTTCCGGTGGCGTACCGTATAGCGGTACCTTTGTCTGGCCGACGCCGAGCTGCACGACCACATCCAGCGTATACGGCTACCGCGTGCATCCGATTTACGGTACGGTCAAATTCCATGCCGGTGAGGATATTCCCGCAAGCTACGGTGCAGAGATTTTGGCAGCAGCATCCGGTACGGTCACAACCGCTGGCTGGGTTTCCGGTTATGGTAACTACACGGTTATCGACCATGGCGGCGGCACGATGACCGCTTACGGCCATCAGTCTAGCATCCTTGTTTCGGTCGGCCAGCATGTCGAGCAGGGACAGCTGATTGGTTATGTCGGTTCCACCGGCAACTCGACTGGCCCACATCTGCACTTTGAAGTGTATCAGAACGGCTCGACGGTTGACCCCAAGAGTTTCTTCAGCTTTACTTAATGCAATCATGAATCAAAGGGGAGGGCAGTTGCTCTCCCCTTGTTGTTTGGAGGGAATCGGATGTCTGGATGGCGGGACAACAAGGTCTCTGTGGGAACGGCGCTATTTCTTTGCGTGACCACGGCGGCGGCATCGGTCTTGGGCTGCTTTGCAGCGACGGGTTGGCGCACGTCTGCGGTAGAGGATAAACTGCGCGAAATTGACCGTATTGCAGCGAAACAGTATGTAGGCGATCTGGATGCAGAGAAAGTCGCGGATTATGCGGCGGTCGGCTACGTGACCGGATTGGACGATCAGTGGTCGGCCTATATCCCGGCTGATCAATATGAAGCCTATCGTTTGAGCAGTGAGGGTAAGGGCTGCGGCATCGGTGTGACAGTCATCACCGGAGAGGACAGTGTGCGTGTGAGTTTGGTGTGTGATGACTCTCCTGCGTCGCAGGCAGGTATCGAAAAGGGAGATTATATCGTCGGCGCGGAGGACTTGACGGTCGAGAAAGACGGCGCGGATGCCGTTATCGATGCGATTCAGGGTGAGGAAGGCACAGAGGTAACCGTATCGTTCAGCAAAGAGAAGGGCGGCACCGTGCAGCAGGCGACCATGCATCGCGCGATGGTGACCCAGAAGATGGCGTGGGGCCAGATGCTGGACGACAATATCGGTTATATCCGCATCGAAAATTTCCACGTCGGTGTTGCGGACCAGTTCCAACAGGCGTTGGACGGACTGCTGGCGGACGGCGCACAGTCGCTGGTGCTGGATGTGCGACACAACGGCGGCGGGCGCGTCAAAGAGATGAGCGAAATGCTCGATCCGCTGCTGCCTGAGGGCACGATTATGACACTGCGTACCAAAAGCGGCAGTGAAACCGTGTATGAGTCGGATGCGGAGATGATTGACCAGCCGATTGTGGTGCTGGTGGACGACCAGAGCATTTCGGCGGCTGAGTTTTTCGCTGCGGCCTTACAGGAATACGACCGCGCGACGCTTGTCGGCACGCATACCACGGGAAAAGGCCGCGCGCAGCAGACCTTTGAACTGTCGGACGGGTCGGCGCTTAACCTGTCGGTGGAGGAGTATTTTACTCCCAAAGGGAATAATCTGGCGGGTGTAGGCATCGCGCCTGATGTCGAGGTCGCATTGACCGATGCACAGTTGGCGGACTTTTACTTCCTCTCGCCGGAGAAGGACCCGCAATTGCAAAAAGCGGTCGAAATTCTGGAATAAATCTGTGCCATATCGGTGAAAATGCGCAAAAATGCACTTGCTCGCTTGACAGTGCGGCGAATGTTACCGTATAATAAGGAGTACTGTACGGCGGCGCACGATGCCGCTGAACCTATGAATAAGAAGGGTTTGCAATCATGGCAAAAGAAATCAAACTGACCCAGGAGAGCCTGGACGCTTATAAGGAAGAACTGGAATATCTGAAAACCACTCGTGCGGACGAGGTGGCCGAGCAGCTGAAAGAAGCGCGTTCGTTCGGCGACTTGTCCGAGAACGCCGAGTATGATGAGGCAAAGAACGAGCAGGGTAAGCTGTACTCCCGCATCGCGGAGCTGGAGGAAATCATCAAGCTGGCGGTCGTTGTAACCGGCGACACCTACGCAGCGGATGAAATCTCTCCCGGCTGCCGCTTTGTGGTCAAGGATCTTGAGCTGGACGAGGAGGAGGAATACCACTTCGTCGGTTCGCAGGAGGCCGACCCGATGGAGGGCAAGATTTCGGATGAATCTCCCTTCGGTAAAGCAATGCTGGGCAAAAAGGTCGGCACGATCGTCGAGGTCGAAGCGCCGATCGGCGTAGTCAAGTATCAGGTAATGGATATTAAGAAATAAAAGAAGAAAGACGGGGAAACTATGGCAGAACAGCATCAGGCGCAGGAACAGCACGAGCAGACCGCAGAAGAACTGCATGAGCTCAAGCGTATCCGCCGTGAAAAGCTGGCGGAGCTGCAGGCAGCGGGTGCGGACCCGTATCAGCAGGTACGCTTTGAGCGCGATCATCACACAGTCGATATTCATGAGCATTTTGAGGAGCTGGAGGGCAAAACGGTCCGTCTGGCTGGCCGCATGATGAGCAAACGCATTATGGGCAAGGCTTCGTTTTCCGATCTGTCCGACCGCTACGGTCGTTTGCAGCTCTATATCAAGCGTGATAATGTGGGCGATGAGGTCTACAAGGGCTACAAAAAGTTTGACATCGGTGATATCATCGGTGTTTCGGGCGAGGTATTCCGCACGCAAAAGGGTGAAATCTCGGTTGCAGTGCATGAGCTGACACTGCTGAGTAAAAACCTCGCGCCGCTGCCCGAAAAGTGGCACGGCTTGAAGGATACCGATATGCGGTACCGTCAGCGCTATGTGGATCTGATTGTCAATCCTGAGGTACGCGATACCTTTGAGAAGCGTTCGGCCATTGTGCGAGAGATTCGCAACTTTATGGATGCACGCGGCTTTATGGAGGTTGAGACGCCCTGCCTGAATACCATTCCGGGCGGTGCGGCGGCGCGTCCGTTTATTACGCACCATAATGCGCTGGATATTGATATGTATATGCGCATTGCAACCGAGCTGCATCTCAAGCGCCTGATCGTGGGCGGCTTTGAACAGGTGTATGAGATTGGCCGTATCTTCCGCAACGAGGGTATGGATACCAAGCACAACCCGGAGTTTACTACCATCGAGTTGTATCAGGCGTATACCGACTACAATGGTATGATGGATATTACCGAGGACATGGTCGTACATGTATGCGAAAAGGTGCTTGGCACGACCAAGGTGACCTATCAGGGGACCGAGATCGACTTTGCCAAGGGCTGGCGCCGCATGACCATGGCCGAGGCAGTCAAGGAGTATGCCGGTCTGGATTTCATGGCGATGGACGATGAGCAGGCGCTGGCCGCTGTTAAGGCCAAGGGTGTGGAGATTGAGAAGGGCAAGGAAAGCTGGGGCGATCTGCTGGCGCAGTGCTATGACGAATTTGTCGAGGAGCATCTGATTCAGCCGACCTTCATCACCGATTATCCGGTGGAGGTATCTCCGCTGGCTAAGCGCAAGGCATCCGATCCGCGTCTGACTGAGCGCTTTGAGTGCTTTGTGGTTGGCCGTGAGTTGTGCAATGCATTCTCCGAGCTGAACGACCCGATTGATCAGCGTGAGCGCTTTGAGCGTCAGGTTGCGCTGCGTGCGGCGGGCGATGATGAAGCCAACATGATGGACGATGATTTTATCAACGCGTTGGAATACGGCATGCCTCCCACGGGCGGCATGGGCATGGGCATCGACCGTCTGGTTATGCTGCTGACTGATTCGGCATCTATCCGTGATGTGCTTCTGTTCCCCACGATGAAGCCGCTGGAAAACTGAAACCGAGAATTATGATAAGGATAAGCAGGACTGCCGAACGATCGGTGGTCCTGTTCGTCTATCAATATGGAGGAACCAAACAATGTTACGCGATTGGGGGAACGTGACGCTTTGCATATAAGCGCGTCCCCAATAGGCGATGATTTGACTGCGGCATAGAAGATATGGGCTGCAAAGAGGGAGGAATACAAGGGATGATTGCACTTCTCAGACAGATCCAATCAGGCAGCAGTGCGAGCTATGCTCTGGAGCGCGACGGACAGACCTGCTGTACTGCAGAGGTTCCCTTTTCTATCGCAGCGCCTGGAATTGCCCTCTTTCGTCAAGGGGAACCTTGGCTGAGGATTACACCAAATCTCGGTGATTCCGTCAAAAAAATGGTGCGTAACGGTTCGTGGCGGACAGTGCCCTGTGACATCACTGACGCAAGCGGCGCACAGATTGGAACTATCGCCAAAATCCGTAAGGGTACGTTTCTTTCGGCGAATTATTATACAGAGCTTCGGAGCTCCGGCCGTGTTTTGCAGATCTATGAGGTGGGCCTTGGTAAAGAGGGAATGCGGTATCCTGTCTATGAGGGCGGGGTTCAGTTGTCTCAGGTGGAGAAGGAGCCTGTTGTCCTAGACAATCTCGACGAGTATAGCCTTTGCAGTCTGGATGACTTCGGAGAGCTTGCCGCCCTGTTGTTTGCCCTGTTTATTGACTTTCACAGCTATCGAAACGCAGGGGAGCATGCACGCGGCAAGAAGAGCTTTCAGTATGTCTACACCAGACGCAAAGAGATTCTCGCTAAATACGACCCGGACTTTCGCTCCCGCTGTGAAATACACTGAAGTTTTGGCGCGGTTGTTCGGTGAAAAGCAGCATAACAGAGCGTCCGTTTTTTCAGCATCAGATTGTACTGATGCTTGTAATGGAGAAAAAACAACGAAAGAGGAGGATTATTATGTTGGAAGTTGGAACGAAAGCCCCGGATTTCACACTGCCTGATAAGGAGGGCAATGCAGTCAGCCTGTCTGATTTTCTGGGCAAGAAAGTGGTTTTGTATTTTTATCCCAGAGACAATACGCCCGGCTGCACCCGTCAGGCCTGTGCCTTTGCTCAGAACTACAGCGCGTTTCAAGAGAAGAATGTCGTGGTCATCGGCATCAGTAAGGATTCGGTAGCCTCGCACCTGAAATTTGCACAGAAATACGAGTTGCCCTTTGTGCTGCTCTCTGACCCGGAATTACAGGCCATTCAGGCCTATGGCGTCTGGCAGGAAAAGAAGCTCTATGGCAAGGTAAGTATGGGAGTTGTGCGTTCCACTTACCTTATCAATGAGCAGGGAATCATCGAAAAGGTGATGCCCAAGGTAAAGCCGGATACCAATGCTGCTGAAATTCTGGCGTATCTGGCCGGAGAGTGACGATGAGGCAAAGTTGGACAAGCGAGCAGATTAGTATGTGTTTGGCGGTTCATAGGACTGGTTTATGGGCGTGAGGAAAAATATGTGAATTATCATTTCACCAGCAAAAAAGATGAAAGTGGATGCGGATACGCTTTCGTGGCAAGAGCTGCCGTGTTTCATCGACAAGGCGCAAATGCTTTACGAAGCGCTCAAATCCATGTCGTATGAGCAACTGAAAAAACTCTGGAAATGCAATGACTCCATTGCTGCGCAGAATGTGGAGCGGCTGCAAAGCACGGATTTGCGCACACGCCTGACCCCGGCAATTTTGTCCTATGAGGGCATTCAGTATCAGTACATGGCGCCGGGTGTGTTCACGGAGGAGCAGCTGGCCTATGTGCAGATGCACTTGCGCATCCTGTCCGGACTGTACGGCGTGCTGCGCCCCTTTGACGGGGTAACGCCCTACCGACTGGAGATGCAGGCCAAGCTGCAAACCGATGGGGCGAAGGACCTGTACGGTTATTGGGGCAGCGAGATTGCAGATAGGCTGTATCAGGAGACCGACTGCATTATCAATCTTGCTTCTAAGGAGTACAGCGTCTGTATCTCTCGCCATCAAAAACCGGGGACGCGGATTATCACCTGTGTGTTCGGAGAGGAGAAGGACGGAAAAATTGTGGAGAAAGGAACGCTGTGCAAGATGGCGCGCGGAGAAATGGTGCGCCATCTGGCCGAAACCCGCGCAGAAAGTCCAGAAGCGCTCAAAACGTTTTCCTGTTTGAATTATGCCTTTTCACCAGAACATTCGGACGAAAACACCTATGTATTTCTGTTGAGAAAATCACCCAAATTTGGAGCGTAGCATGGATTTTTCCCAATTCAAAACACAATTTCCCATTCCTCTGGATGCACAGCAGGAAACAGCGGTGCAGACGGTAGACGGGCCGGTGCTGCTGTTGGCGGTGCCGGGGAGCGGTAAGACAACCGTGCTGGTAACTCGGCTGGGGTATATGCGCTATGTGCGGGGCATTTCGCCCGAGCGCATTCTGACCATGACGTATACTGTGGCGGCTGCACGGGACATGCATGCGCGGTATGCCGCTTTCTTTGGGGAGGAAGAAGCGCAGCGTCTGGAATTTCGCACCATCAACGGTGTATGCAGCCGAATTATTCGCTATTACGAGCGCACGTTTGGACGTACCGCTTTTCAGCTGCTTGAGGATGGCGCGCAGAAAAGCGCGATCATCAGCGAGCTGTATCGAACGCAAAGCAAGGAGTTTGCCACGGAAAGCACGGTTAAAGCGCTTCAGACCGCGCTTACCTATGCGAAAAACCAGATGCTCAAGGGCGAGGAGTTGTCCGCGATTGAGGTGGAGGGAGTCGACTTCGCTGCGTTTTTTGCGGCATACGGCAAGGTGCTGCGCGAACGACAGCTGATGGATTATGATGACCAGATGGTCTACGCACTGCGGATTTTGCGCCAATACCCTGCAATTCTGCGTGATTTTCAAACACGATATTGGTATTTCTGTGTGGATGAGGCGCAGGATACTTCCAAAATCCAGCATGCCATCATTCGGCTGCTTGCGGGACAGAGCGGCAATCTGTTCATGGTCGGTGATGAGGACCAGAGTATTTACGGTTTCCGGGCGGCTTATCCGCAGGCACTGACCGAGTTTGACACCGTTTATCCAAACGCCAAAGTGCTGTATATGGAGCAGAATTACCGCTCCACCCGACAGATTGTGGCGGCAGCAGACCGGTTTATCCAGAAAAATCACAATCGCCGTCCCAAACACATGAAAGCGACGCAAGGCAGCGGCCCGGCGGTGCGTGAATGCTTGGTCTATGACCGACAGAAGCAGTATGCCTATCTCTGCAAGCTGGCAGAGAACTGCACGGTGGAGACTGCCGTTTTGTATCGGGACAACGACAGCGCGCTGCCGCTCATCGACCGCATGGACCGTGCGGGCATCCCTTACCGTTGCCGGCAGGTGGAAAGCCTGTTCTTTACCAACCGCGTGGTGCGCGACATCACGGACATCATCCGTTTTGCCCAGAATCCGAACGACGGCGAGTTGTTTTTGAGTCTGTACTACAAGCTGGGTGCAGGTATCAGCAAGGTAGTAGCGCAGGTCGCGGCAGACCGTGCCGAAGCGGAAGGCGAAACCATTCTGGGGTGCATTGCCGCTTCTTCCGCTGCGTCTCCGTGGACGCAAAAACAGTGCAAGGCGCTACAAACCCACCTGAATAATCTGCTTCGCGAACGAGCGGATAGGGCGGTCTACCGCATTGTACATTTCATGGGCTATGGGGATTACTTAAAGGAGCGCGGCGGCGATTTGAGCAAAGCGGATATTCTGGAAGCGCTGGGGGTGCAGGAGCCTACACCGGAACGCCTGCTCGACCGATTGGAAGAGCTACGGGAGGTGGTGCAGCGGGGCGGTACGCACGCAGACTGTCCGTTTGTGCTCTCCACCATCCACTCCAGCAAGGGGCTGGAATACGAGCGGGTTATTCTGATGGACGTGGCGGATGGGATGCTGCCTAAGATGCTGCCCGAACCGAATGCTGAGCAGGAGGAACTTGACGCTTATGAGGAAGAGCGGCGGCTGTTTTATGTGGGACTGACACGGGCCAAGCGGGAACTCGGCATCGTGACCTTCCGTAAGGTTGGTTTGGAGTCGTCTTTTGCGCGGGAAATTTTTCCGCTGGAAACCGGTCGGGCGGTGCAGCCGGCCACAGTGGTCAAAAAGCCGGCCGTCCGGAAAGAGCCGGATGCGGCCCGCATTGCAGCCGTTGCCAAGGACTATATCCCCGGCATTCGATTGCTTCATAAGGCCTTCGGTCCCGGTACGCTGGTAAGCCGCAGCGGGGATATCGGCGTAATCGCTTTTGACAGCGGAGAGACGAAAAAAATTGCGGTTTCCGTGGCGCTACGGGTTGGGCAGCTTCGCCGGGAGTAAGACGGGGTATCGCCCGGAGTGGTACAGGAACACCCAAAAAAGTAGAAAATTCGAGGATTTAATCCGCTCATACAATTTAAATATCTGTAGGTTTGTCAAACATATTGGACAGTGAACTCTAAAGGAGAAAGCCAACCTAGAGGCCTCATGGGAAAGTTGTTG
>NZ_CAXTXI010000016.1:0-55844 GCF_964248325.1 Agathobaculum sp. Marseille-P7918
GAACACAGTAGTTAAGCTCGTTTACGGTGACAATACTTGGCTGGCGACGGCCCGGGAAGATAACTCGACGCGCACACCAAGAAAAGCAGCAACTTCGGTTGCTGCTTTTTGCATATGGAGGTAAAAATGTATCAGTATATATTATTTGATTTGGACGGTACGCTGACTGATCCGCGTGAAGGGATTACGAAATCGGTACAGTATGCTTTGACAAAAATGGGAATTGATGAGCCGGACTTAAGCGCACTGGAGCATTTTATCGGGCCACCGCTTTATGATGAGTTTCGGCGGTGCTATGGGTTCGATGACATTGAGGCAAAGCAAGCAGTGGCAGCGTATCGGGAGCGCTTTTCAGTGACCGGTTGGAAGGAGAATTTGCTGTTTGACAGTGTGCCGGACATGCTTCAGTCGTTGCATTCTGCTGGAAAGATATTGGCCATTGCATCGTCAAAGCCGAAGGTCTTTGTCGAAAAAATATTGAATTATTTTGACATTGCAAAGTATTTTGACGTGATATCGGGCGCAACGCTGGACGGCAGCATCAGCACAAAGGCGCAGGTTGTGGAGCAGGCGCTGCAATGGCTGTCGGTTTCTGACAAAAGCAAAGCGGTGTTAGTAGGCGACCGGATGCATGATGTGGAGGGGGCACAGTCATGCTTGATTGACTGCGTGGGCGTGACGTTTGGTTTTGGAGGGTTGCAGGAATTACAGCGGGCAGGAGCTACTCGGATTGTGCAGGACTTCTCTCAGTTGTTGGAAGTGCTGACCAATTGATGCAAGCAATATTGCTGCTGCAAAGTAAAAGACGCTGTCGAATTCCCTTCAGATATGTCCAAGTTTTTTTGTGGGATTCGACGGCTCAAAGCGCATGCTCTATTCTTTACCGCTGGCGGCAACTGTGATAAAATAATAAATATATTGAAATCAATTATGTTGCTGATGAAATGCGGTACTTAGAAAAGTCGTTCTTGCGTATTGTGACGGAGGAATAGCGATGCTCCAATATCGTTTGCCAGTGCTGGCAGTGCGGAATATAGAAATTTCGAAAAAGTTCTATCACGATTTGTTTGACCAAACTGTTGCGCTGGATCTTGGCCACAGTGTTACCTTTTCCGGAGGATTTGCCATTCAGGAGGATTTTGATCAGTTCGTTGATATTCCCAAGTGCACAATACTGCACCAGTCGAACAATATGGAGTTGTATTTTGAGGTGGATGATTTTGACGCCTTTTTAGAGAAACTCCGTGATTTTCTGGATGTGGAGCTGGTACATCCACCCAAAATGTATGAATGGCATCAGCGTGTAGTGCGGCTGTATGATCCAGACTGGCATATGGTTGAGGTTGGAGAATCTATGGAGGTTGTCGCACGCCGATTATTGCGTGAGGGTTATGATGTTCTGCAGACCGCGCAGATCATTCAGCATCCGGTAGAGTTTGTGGAACAATGCAGGAAAGGTATGGAGTAGCCTATGTATGAATTTCAGCCGGAATTTGTTCGTTGCGGTGACGCTCGGATTGCTTACTATGATGCAGGACGTGGGAAACCGTTGGTTCTGCTGCACGGAAATGGGGAGGACAGCTCCTATTGGAAGGCGCAAATTCCGGAATTTACTCGCTTTTTCCGCGTAATTGCGGTGGACAGCCGTGGACACGGCGCTTCGGAAGCCGGCACACGCGGCTTGTCTTTTGAACTGATGGCACAGGATTTGAAAACGCTTTTGGATACACTTGGAATCAAAAAAGCGTATGTTCTTGGTTTTTCAGATGGCGGAAATCTGGCAATTAAGTTTGCGCTGATGTTTCCGACGTATGTCGATAAGCTGATCTTGAACGGTGCAAACGTGGAAATGTTTGCGGGAATGAAGCCGCATTTCCAGCTGCCGGTTTGTGCCGCTTATGGCGCGCTGCGTGTATTGGGAAGATTCAGCCAGCGGGCGGCGCGCAAGCGCGATGTATTTGGCCTGATGGTATATCCATATGGTGTGGTGATGGACGATCTGAAAAAGCTGACAATGCCAACACTGATTATTGTGGGAGAGCATGATATCGTGCGCGACAGCCAGACCAAAGAAATGGCCGCACGCATTCCGCATTGCCGGGTGGAAATCTTCCGTGATGGGGATCATTTTGTCGCGGCGAAGCAGCCGTCCCGCTTTAACCGTACGGTTGTGGAATTTTTATTGGGGAGATAAGGAAAATGCAGTTTATCAAGGCGGGTCAGACCGCAGAAAGCAATATTTTTAACCGGCTGGATGAGAGAAAACGCGCGCTGATTGCCGGCGGCGCAGATGTGATTAACCTGTCCATCGGCACGCCCGATTTTCAGCCGGACGCACATGTGATGCAGGCGGTGAGTCAGGCTGCGCTCAAACCGGAGCAGTACAAGTATTCATTGACCGAAACGCCGGAGCTGATTGCGGCGGTGCAGGACTGGTACCGTCGCCGCTATGATGTTGCGCTGGACGCGGATGAGATTATGGCGGTTTGCGGTTCGCAGGAAGGCATTGCGCATGTTGGGTTTGCTTTCGCGGGACACAATGACTTAATTCTTGCGCCCGATCCGGGCTACCCCATCTTCTCGTTCGGTCCGATGATGACCGGTGCGACCGTCGGCCTGTATCCGCTTCGTGCGGAAAACAATTGGCAGCTGGATTTTGCGGATATTCCGGAGGATATTGCCGAGCGTGCCAAGGCAATCGTCGTATCCTACCCGAATAACCCGACTACCGCGGTGGCAAACCGTGCGTTTTACGAAAAACTGGTCACTTTTGCGCGGGAGCACAATATTATTGTGCTGCATGATAATGCGTATTCGGACTTGATGCTCAATGGAGAACAAGGTCTTTCCTTCCTGTCCATTCCGGGGGCGAAAGAGGTGGGTATCGAGTTTAACTCGCTGTCGAAGACCTATAATCTGACGGGTATGCGTGTATCATTTGCACTGGGCAATCGCGAGGTGATTGCGCGCTTCCGTGCGTTCCGTTCTCAGATTGACTACGGTATGTTTTACCCGATTCAGGTGGGCGCGGTCGCGGCATTGACCGGTCCGCAGGATATCGTTCGCCGTAATCGGGAAGGCTACATAGCGCGGCGTGATGCGCTGTGCGGCGGTCTGCGCCGCATCGGCTGGGATGTGCCGGATGCGCAGGGCACCATGTTTGTCTGGGCGAAAATTCCGGAACGGTTTTCTTCTTCGGTGGAGTTTGTGCTGGAGCTGATGGAAAAGACCGGCGTTATCTGCGTGCCGGGCAGCTCTTTTGGCGCGCAAGGCGAAGGCTATGTGCGGTTTGCGCTGGTTGTGCCGCCGGAGCGGATGGAGGAAGCCGTGCGCCGCATTGACGAAAGCGGGATTCTGCGCGGTTGAGGTAATGCAATGAAAATCACGCATGTCGCACTATACACCAATGATCTTACGCGGATACGCGCGTTTTATGAAACCTATTTTGGCGGTGTTGCAGGTGCGTTATACCATAATCCTAAAACCGGCCTGCAAACCTATTTCCTGTCTTTTGCGGACGGTGTGCGTCTGGAGCTGATGACGCGGCCGCAGCTGAAGCCCGCCGCAGACGGTATGCATATCGGCTGGGCACATCTGGCGTTTCAGGCTGGATCGCGCGCAGAGGTGGATGCGCTGACCGCGCGGCTGCAGACAGACGGCTATCCCGTCGTCAGTGGTCCGCGCGTGACAGGGGATGGATACTATGAAAGCTGCATACTGGACCCGGATGGGAACACCGTAGAAATTACAGCATAAAAGGAGCAACTATGAAGCTGATCTCTTGGAATGTAAACGGCCTGCGCGCATGCGTGGGCAAGGGCTTTTTCGATTTTCTCGCGGCGGAGCAGCCGGATATGATGTGCTTGCAGGAGACAAAGTTACAGCCTGAGCAGGCGCCGCAGGTCGAGGGGTATCACGAATACTGGAACTCGGCGGAGAAAAAGGGGTATTCGGGTGTGGCGCTGTTCAGTAAAAATGAGCCGCAGTCCGTAACCTATGGCTTGGGCATTGACGAGCATGACCACGAAGGCCGCGTTATCACCGCAGATTATGGTGAATTTTATCTGGTGACGGTTTATACGCCTAATTCGCAGGATGAGCTTAAGCGTTTGGACTATCGAATGCACTGGGAGGACGACTTCCGTGCTTACCTGAAGAAGCTGGACGCAGACAAGCCGGTTATCGTATGCGGGGATATGAACGTTGCGCACAAGGAAATCGATTTGAAAAACCCCAAAACGAACCGCCGCAACGCAGGTTTCACCGACGAGGAACGCGAAAAGATGACCGAACTGCTTGAGGCTGGGTTTACCGACACGTTCCGTCACTTTTATCCGGATGCAACCGGAGCATATTCGTGGTGGAGCTATCGCTTTAAGGCACGCGAAAAAAATGCGGGGTGGCGCATCGATTATTTTCTGGTGTCTGACCGTTTTATTGAGCGCGTCAAGGATGCACGCATTTTAAATGATGTATTTGGCTCGGACCACTGTCCGGTGCTGATTGAAATTGAGTAAGAGACAGAATTGCATGCAAAAGAAAAACAGACTGTGAAGTATTTCGCAGTCTGTTTTTTTATGTGGTTTGTTATCCACCGAGCAAGCCGCTCAGTGCAATCATTGATGGGATGGTAATGGCGGATAGAATTGTGGAAACGGCAACCGCGCGTGTGGAAAACAGATAGTCCGTACCGTATACCTGACCGAACATCGAGCAAGCCATGGCGACCGGCGCAGCCGCGCTGATCAGCATGGTGTTGCGCAATACACTGTCAAGCGGGAGCAGCAGAAAAATTGCCAGCGTAATCAGTGGCAGGATGAGCAAACGCAAGGCGGTGACATAATACACCTGTTTATCCTGAAAACAGGAACGAAGGTCACATTGCGCGAGAAATGCCCCCAGAATAATCATAGCGACCGGTGTGTTGAGCGAGGCAAGATAGGAAACGCAGGTCGCAGGAATCTGAGGCAAATCAAGGGGCGTCAGAAAAAAGACAAGCCCGATGGCCAGTGAGACCGTGCCGGGATTAAGTATGGCGTTATACAGCTTTTGCGCCCGTGTAGTATCACGACACAGCTGGGAAACGCCATAGCTCCAGAGCAGCACGTTGTTGATAGCGATAAACGCAGAACCAAGAAACAGGCCGTAGGAGCCATACAGAGCGTCCAGCAGCGGGAGCGCCATAAAACCGCAGTTGGTGAATACCACGCACATGCGTTTATCCGCAAAATTTTCGTGTGGTCCGTTGGCGCGAAACAGAAAATGCCCGACAGCCATGGACAATCCCATAGCGATAATGGTGCAGCCTGCTGCAGCTAACAGATCCGTGACAAGTGCAGGGTCGAATTCGCGCTGAAACGAATCAATGACAACGCAGGGCGCGATGATGCGCGTCAGAATGAGCGATAGCTGGCCGGCGCCGTCGTTATTCAGGTATTTCAGCCGAACGCACACAAAACCAACCGCCATCAGCAAAAACATTACAATGATTTGTGAGACTAAAATTTGAATATTCTCCAGCAAAATGTATTCCCTCCGATCTCCAATTTTATAATCATAAAACAATTTAGAAGCATTTGTCAATGCAAAAGACATGTTTTCGTTTTATCAGGCATAAGATGAGGTGAAAGGGTGGTTGGCTGTGAAAAAAATGATTTGCGCCGCCATACTGGGCGGAATGCTGCTGGTACAGGCGGCGGCGCTGCCGGAAATGGGGGCGCTTAATGCAAAGTCTGCCGCACTGTATGCGGCTAATGGGCAGGAACTGTTTACATATAATGCCGATGAGCAGTTGCAGCCGGCATCGGTTACCAAAATCATGACCATGCTGCTGACAATGGAGGCGCTCGAACGCGGTGAGGTGACGCTGGACACCATGATTACGGGCAGCGAATACGCCTGCTCGATGGGTGGAACGCAGGTCTGGCTGGAACCGGGCGAGCAGATGTCGCTCAACGATATGCTCAAAGCAATTGCCGTCGGTTCGGCAAACGACTGTGCGGTTGCGGTGGCAGAGCACCTTGCCGGTACCGAAGCGGCATTTGTCGATCGCATGAATCAGCGCGCGGCAGAGCTGGGCTGCACCAATACGCAGTTTATCAACGCCAACGGGCTGGACGGCATGGGGCAGAAAACCATGACCTCAGCGCGTGATATTGCGCTCATTTCCTGTGAGCTGCTGCGGCACCCCAAAATTCTGGAGTACACCGGCATCTGGATGGACAGCATCCGCGGCGGAAAATTTTCGCTGGCCAACACAAATAAAATGCTCAAGAGTTATCCGGGATTGACCGGACTGAAAACAGGATACATTTCCGAAGCGGGCTTTTGTATTTCGGCCAGCGCCGAGCGGGACGGCCTCAGTCTGGTTGCGGTGGTGATGGCGGCGCCGACCAAGGAAACCCGTATGGCGGACGCATCCGCACTGCTCAATTACGGTTTTGCCAATTTCACGGTTTATACGCCGCCGGATGATTTGCTGCAGCCGGTTCCCGTGCAGCTTGGCAGCGCGGACTTTGTGCAGCCAGTCTTGCAGAATGACCAGTCAATTGTGGTAGAAAAGGAAAAAGCGGCAGAGCTGGAAACGAAATTGGAGTTACCGGATGCGCTCCAGGCACCGATTACAGCAGGCCAGCAGATTGGGCAGCTGACGGTGTCGAGCGGGGGAGAAACCCTGCTGCAGCTTCCGATTACAGCGGCGGAAGATGTAGAGGCACGGAGTGTCCCGGGACTACTGCTTCAATTCTTAGGAAAACTGGTCGGCGGCGGTGCGGCGTAATATGGACAAAATGACGGAAAGTTTGCAAATCAGGCTTGAGGTTTGGGGCAAACTATGGTACACTAAAAACAACCTCAAAGGTTGGGAGGATATAAACTATGGTAAAACTGATTATTGGCGGCACTGGCTCTGGTAAGACCAAGGAATTGATTGACCAGGTCAACGCCGCGGTACAAGAAGAAAAGGGAAGCGTGGTTTGCATTTCGCGCGGCAACAAATTGACTTTTGATATTTCGCATGATGCGCGACTGATTGATGCAACCGATTACCCGATCAAGGATTATGCAAGCCTGCTTGGATTCCTGTGCGGCATTCATGCCGGTAACTATGATATTACGCGCGTTTTCATTGACGGTCTGTATAAGATTACCGGTGTCAAGGACGTAGCAAAGGCAGAGGAGTTCCTCAACATGCTGGATCAGTTCTCTGCGCAGCACAGCGTTAACTTTACGGTTTCCCTCAGCGAGGAGCCGTCCGCTGCGACCGACGGTATGAAGCGTTTTCTGTAAGAAAATACTTAGCAGTTACAGCAATATGAAAAAAGCAGCGATCATTTCGCTGCTTTTTCATTTTTCGCCGGGTATAGACACCAACGGGAGCGGGAAAGGTACTATTGCTGTCCGTTTACAAAATATGCATTATTTGATGAAGTTTACGTTATTCGCACAGATTTTTAAAGCGAGATTGGTCAATATATATGATGAATGAAAGAGGAAAAATTTTTTTTTAGAGATTTCTAATAAAAAGTGTTTCACTTTTTGGTTTGGTTAGGTATAATAAGAACGATATGTGGGAGGGGCAGTTATGCCTATTTGGTACGGCTGTGCTCGGAATATCGAATCGGCAATATGGGGGAATGCGGTTGAGTCAAAAAAAAGATCATTGGAGTGTGCTGCGTTACCTGATTTATTTTAGTCAGGTCGGATTCACAGTCGTCACACCGCCGGTACTCTGTTGTTTTGGAGCGCTTTGGCTCCGGAACCGATTTGGCTGGGGCAACGGTGTGGTGATTTTCGGAATCCTACTCGGGATAGCGGTTGCAGCCTGCGGACTGCGGGACTTCCTGCGGTTTACCGAGCGAAAAGCCAGAGAAAGCGAAAGAAAGGAGAAGCTGCCGTGACGGGAAAACAAATCGTGCGGGAAGAGTCGGCGCGGATGTTACGCGGCGTTGTGCCGCTGACACTCATTGCCTTTGGCATTTTTGTGCTGGCCGGCTGTGAAGTGTGGCGGGCAGGCGTTAGCTTGCTGCTGGGCGCAGCCTATGCGTTGGTTTTGTTTCGCATGATTGGCAACAATGTTGCCAAAGCCGCTTTGTTCCCACCGGATCAGGCGACCCGTATCGTGCGGCGCGGCTATTTTTTCCGCTATGTGCTGACCGGTTTTGCGGTGTTTGCGGCTATTAAAGTGCCGTTTATCCATCCGCTGGCCGCAGTGCTTCCGCTCTTCTTTCCGAAAGTGATTTTACTCTGGTATAACGTAGTTCAGAGGAAAGGAGGTTAGACGGTGAATGTTGAAATAAACGGCCCACAGGTACTGGGATATTTATTCGGCAATCCCAATCTGCCTATCACGGAAACCATGCGAAATGCGTGGATTGTGATGGCGTTTATCCTGTTCCTGTGCATTTTCCTGACCCGGCGCATGGAGAAAATCCCGAAGGGGAAACAGGCGCTGGCGGAAAAGGCTGTCATTATGATTGACAATCTGGTCGACAGCACCATGGGACAGGGATGCCGGGCATTTTCGCCTTATATTGCAACGCTGCTGATGAGCTCGCTGTTCGGCTCGCTGGCGTCGCTGTTTTGGATGCGTCCGGTAACGGCCGACCTGAATACGACGCTGGGCTGGGCACTGATGACGTTTGTGCTGATCACATACAACAAGATCAAGTACGGCGGCATCGTCGGCTATCTCAAGGGCTTCTTGGAGCCTGTCTTTGTGATGGCTCCGCTCAATGTGCTCAGCGAAGTGGCCACCCCGGTTTCCATGTCCTTCCGTCATTTCGGTAATATGGCGGGCGGCCTTGTCATTTCGACACTGATCATGGGCGCGCTGGAGGTTCTGTCCAATGCGATTCTGGGCTTTTTGCCCGTGCCGCTGTTGCAGATCGGCTTGCCCGGTATCCTTTCGCTGTACTTTGACTGTTTCACTGCTTGTATGCAGGCATTCATCTTCAGTATGCTGACCATGGCTTATGTAGGTGATGCGCGCGGCAGCAGCTGACGCACAAGGTATGGCAATCAATAACCGAATCCATTCTCAAATTTTGAACAACAACAATTTCAGGAGGAAAAAAGTATGGATCCCAAAGCATTTGTAGCAGGCATGTCCGCCCTCGGCGCTGGTATGGCGATGATCGCAGGTCTTGGCCCTGGTATTGGTGAAGGTTACACCGCCGGTCAGGCGTGTGCCGCTATCGGCCGTCAGCCGGAAGCGCAGGGCGATATCACCCGTACCATGATTCTCGGTATCGCTATGGCCGAGTCCACCGGTATTTACGCGCTGGTTGTTGCGCTGATTCTGCTGTTTGCCAACCCGTTTGTCGGCCAGTTCTAAGCAGTCTGGTCATAGCAGGATGAACGGAATCATCTTCCGTTTGGGAAGGAGGTAAAACAGTGGCGGAGTTCCAGTCTTTTGTTTATATCAACTGGTGGAATATCCTTGTGACGATGTGCAATACGCTCATTACGTTTGCCATCATCAAGAAGTTCCTGTTTAAGCCTGTGCGCAAGATGCTCGCCGCGCGCGAGGAAGAAGTGCAGGCCATGTACGGGAACGCAGAAAAGGCGCAGACCGAAGCCGAGCAGATGCGCAGCGAATACACTGAGCGTCTGGCCAAGGCCAAGGAGGAAGCTGCCGAGATCGTCGGTTCTGCCACCCGCCGCGCGACCGTGCGCAGTGAGGAGATCCTCAAGGAATCCTCGCAGCAGGCCGCTGCCATGATGAAGAAGGCCGAGAGCACCATCGAGCAGGAGCGTAAGAAGGCTATGAACGAGCTTAAGGATGAGGTCGCCAGCCTTTCTGTCATGATCGCCTCCAAGGTCGTCGAGCGCGACGTCAAGGAAGCCGATCACGAGCGCTTCATCGAAGAGTTCATCGACAAGGTGGGGTGAGCGCAGGTGGCTGATATTGTAAGCGAGCGCTATGCGCTGAGCCTGTACGAGGTGGCTGCGGACGAGAAAAAGGAGAAAGCCTATCTCGACGAGTTGGCCGCAGTCAGTGAGGTATTCGGACAGGAGCCGGATTTCCTCAAGATGCTCTTGACGCCGTCCATCGCGCTGGAGGACAAGCAGAATGTTCTGCGCAAGGTGTTTGAAGGGCGGATTGAGCCTTTTCTGCTCAATTTTCTGATGCTGATTACGGAAAAGGGCCGTGTCGGCCTGATTCACCACATGTATCAGGCGTATAAAGAGCATTATTACTTTGAAAACGGCATCGTGGAAGTGCACGCCATTACGGCAAAGCCGATGAGCGAAGCGCTGACCGAAAAGCTGAAAGCCAAAATGAGCGCCGTAACCGGAAAACAGGTGGTGCTCGAAACGTCGGTGGATGAAAGCATCCTCGGCGGTATTGTCGTCAAGCTCGGCAACGAGCAGTTCGACACCAGCCTGCGCACTCGCTTGAACGAGATTGCCGCACGGCTGACCAATACTATCGCGTAAGGAAGTAGGTGACTTTATGGAATTACGCCCCGAAGAGATTAGCAATATCATCAAAGAGCAGATCACGCACTACCAGAGCCAGATCAAGCTGGCCGACGTCGGTACGGTTGTTACCGTCGGCGACGGCATCGCACATGTCCACGGTCTGGAAAACTGCATGTCCGGTGAGCTGCTCGAATTTCCGGGCGGCGTATACGGCATGGCGCAGAACCTGGAAGAGGATCTGGTCGGCGCCGTAATCCTGGGTTCGGATCAGGATATTCGTGAAGGCGACACGGTAAAACGCACAAACCGCATCGTAGAGGTGCCGGTGGGCGAGGCCATGCTCGGCCGCGTTGTGGACGCGCTGGGCAAGCCGATTGACGGCAAGGGCCCGATCCATACCACGGAGTCGCGTCCGATTGAAAGCCCCGCACCGGGCATCATCGAGCGCGCACCGGTTAACGTACCGCTGCAGACCGGTATCAAGGCAATCGACTCTATGATCCCGATCGGCCGCGGTCAGCGTGAGCTGATTATCGGTGACCGTCAGACCGGTAAGACCGCGATCTGTCTGGATACCATTATCAACCAGAAGGGTACGGGGGTTATCTGTATCTATGTGGCCATCGGCCAGAAGCGTTCGACGGTTGCGCAGGTTGCTGAGACGCTGACGCAGAACGGTGCTATGGATTATACCTGCATCGTCGCAGCAACGGCATCCGAGTCCGCGCCGCTGCAGTATATCGCGCCGTATGCGGGCTGCTCGATTGGCGAGTACTTTATGCATAAGGGCAAGGACGTGTTGGTCATTTATGATGACCTGTCCAAGCACGCGGTGGCTTATCGCGCCCTTTCCTTGCTGCTCCATCGTCCGCCAGGACGTGAAGCATACCCCGGCGACGTATTCTATCTGCATTCCCGTTTGCTGGAACGCGCAGCCAATATCCAGAACGGCGGCTCGCTGACCGCTCTGCCGATTATCGAGACGCAGGCGGGCGACGTTTCGGCTTATATTCCGACCAACGTCATTTCGATTACGGACGGCCAGATCTTCCTGGAAACCGAGCTGTTTAACTCCGGTATTCGTCCGGCGGTTAACCCCGGCATTTCGGTATCCCGTGTCGGCGGCAACGCGCAGATCAAGGCGATGAAGAAGGTTGCGGGCACGCTGAAGCTGGCGTATTCGCAGTACCGCGAACTGCAGGCATTCTCGCAGTTCGGCTCGGACCTCGACGCGGACACCAAGAAGCGCCTGAATCAGGGCGAGCGCATCGTGGAAGTGCTCAAGCAGCCGCAGAATAGCCCGATTCCGGTCGAGAAGCAGGTTATCATCATTTTTGCCGTCGTTTCCGGTCAACTGCTTGACATTCCGGCCGATCAGGTTGCCGCGTTTGAAAAAGAGCTGTTTGAGTTTATCGATGGCGTCTATGGCGATATTCCGGAAACCATCCGCACGACCAAGCAGATGGATGACGACATCAAGGAGAAGCTGACCAAGGCAATCGAGGAATTCAAAGCAAAGTTCCTTTCCGAGCATTAAGACGGAAGGAGGACTGAACAATGGCTTCCGGAAACATGAAGGACATTAAGCGCCGCATCAAGTCGGTGCAGTCCACCATGCAGATTACCAAGGCGATGGAGCTGGTGGCTTCTTCCAAAATGCGCCGTGCCAAGGAGCGTGCGCTGGCCGCGCGGCCCTATTTCAACACAATGTATGAAACCATCACCCGGCTGGCTGCCGCAACACGTAATGGTGATTCGGTGTATACCCGTCACCGCGACGTGAAGAACAGCCTGTATATCGTCATCGCGGGCGACCGTGGTTTGGCGGGCGGCTATAATGCCAACCTGTTCAAGCTGGCCGCTGCCGAGATGGAGGGCAAAAAGGCGCAGGTTGTCACAATCGGCAAAAAGGCGCAGGAGCATTACGCCAAGCGCGACTGGCCGGTTGCGGCAGATTATCCGGGCATTGCCGAAACCATGAAAATCAGCGACACGCATGAAATCGTCGAGCACATGCTCGGTATGTTCCGCGGCGGGCAGGTGGACGAGGTTTTCCTCTGTTACACGCAGTTTGTTTCGCCCCTGCAGCAGGAGCCTAAGTGTATCCAGCTGCTGCCGGCGAACTTTGATCGCAGCGAACAAGGCGAAAAGACGACGGGCGCGCGTGTGCTGACCGAATACGATCCCTCTCCAGAGGCGGTGTTCGACGCGATCATTCCCGAATACCTGTACGGTGTGCTGTACGGTGCGGTGGTGGAAAGCTACTGCTCCGAGCAGTCTGCACGCCGCATGGCGATGGAGGCTGCGTCCGACAATGCCAGCGAGATGATCGAAAATCTGAATCTGTCCTATAACCGTGCACGTCAGGCAGCCATCACGCAGGAGATCACCGAGATCGTCGCGGGTTCAGGCGAGGTCGGCGCATAGGACGATACGAATTAGGAGTTTTGCCAATGAGTGAGCAGAATATTGGCACCGTTGTCCAGATTATCGGACCGGTGCTGGACATCAAATTTGCTGCCGACGCACTGCCAAAGCTGCTGAGCGCCATCACGATTGACAACAACGGCTGTATCGTAACGGTCGAAGTTGCGCAGCACATCGGTCAGGATACCGTGCGCTGCATCGCGATGGAGTCTACGGACGGTTTGGTGCGCGGCATGAAGGCCGTCGATACCGGCGGACCGATTACGGTCCCGGTCGGCGACAAGAATCTGGGCCGCATTTTCAACCTGCTCGGCCAGCCGGTGGACAACAAGCCGCCGGTTGAGGGCGAGGAGCGCTGGCCCATTCATCGTCCCGCTCCTTCTTATGAGGAGCAGGAATCCACGACGGAAATCCTCGAAACCGGCATCAAGGTCATCGACCTGATTGCGCCGTATGCCAAGGGCGGTAAAATCGGCCTGTTCGGCGGCGCAGGCGTCGGCAAGACGGTTATCATCATGGAGCTGATTAACAACATCGCCAAGCAGCATGGTGGTATTTCGGTATTCACCGGCGTTGGCGAGCGTACCCGTGAGGGCAATGACCTGTATAACGAAATGCAGGAGTCCGGCGTTATCAACAAGACCGCACTGGTTTACGGCCAGATGAACGAGCCGCCCGGAGCGCGTATGCGCGTGGCGCTTTCCGGTCTTACCATGGCGGAGTACTTCCGCGATGTGGAAGGGCAGGACGTGCTGCTGTTTATCGACAACATCTTCCGCTTCACGCAGGCGGGTTCCGAGGTATCCGCGCTGCTCGGCCGTATGCCGTCCGCGGTAGGCTATCAGCCGACGCTGGCGACCGAGATGGGCGCACTGCAGGAGCGTATTACCTCGACCAAGAAGGGTTCGATTACGTCCGTACAGGCGGTTTACGTTCCGGCGGACGACCTGACCGACCCCGCGCCGGCGACCACGTTCTCGCATCTGGATGCAAAGGTCGTTTTGTCGCGTGATATTGCGTCGATGGGTATTTATCCGGCGGTTGACCCGCTCGACTCGTCCTCGCGTATTCTGACCGCGGACGTGGTCGGCATCGACCATTATGAGGTCGCGCGTGCGGTGCAGTCCATTTTGCAGAAGTACAAGGACTTGCAGGACATCATCGCTATCCTCGGTATGGACGAACTGTCTGATGAGGATAAGCTGACCGTTGCCCGCGCCCGTAAGATTCAGAACTTCCTGTCGCAGCCGTTCCATGTTGCAGAGCAGTTCACGGGCTTCCAGGGCAAGTATGTTCCGGTTTCGGAGACGATCCGCGGCTTCCGCGAGATTCTCGACGGCAAGCATGACGATCTGCCCGAGTCGGCGTTCCTGTTTGCCGGCACCATCGACGAGGTCGTGGAGAAGGCGAAGAAGGGGGCATAATATGGCTACCTTTCATCTCAAGGTGCTGACGGTTGACCGTTGCTTTTATGACGATGAGGTCGATCAAATCGTCATTCGCACCACACAGGGCGACGTTGGCATTTTGCCGCATCATGTGCCGTACACCGCGGCGCTCGGCATCGGCGGCCTGACCATTTTTCAGAATGGGCAGTCCCGCGTTGCAGCGATTGCGGGCGGCTTTGTGGATGTGTCGCGCGAGCAGACGGTCGTGCTTGCCCGCACCTGTGAATGGGCGGACGAGATTGACATCAACCGCGCTCGTGAGGCCGCTGAGCGTGCCCGTGCCATCCTTCAGAAGAAGGAAAGCGACCATGAGCATGATATTGCGCAGGTCAAGCTGAAAAAGGCAATCAACCGCATGCGGATTGCGGGAGACAAATGAAGGAAAAACCGTCCGTTGTTGAAACGGACGGTTTTTTTTGCTATACTGGGGGAAGAAAATGAAGGAGATGGAAAGCAAAGATGCAACAGGAAAAGGGTCAGATGTCCGAATCGCTGCTGTTGGGCGGGCTGCTCGCAATGGCGGGCGGATTTTTTGACGCATATACATATCTCAGCCGCGGCGGCGTTTTTGCCAACGCGCAGACCGGCAATATTGTACTGTTCGGTTTAAAGCTGGCAGAGGGGGAGTGGCAGCGTGCGCTGACGTATTTGCTGCCGATTCTGGCATTTGCCTTGGGCGTGGTCGCGGCCGAACTGGTCAAGCGGCGCGGCAAGCGCAAAGATAAATCGGATGCGATGCTGCATTGGCGGCAGGTCATTGTCATGGCGGAGATTATTCTGCTGGCGGTTGTAGCCTTTTTGCCGCAGCAGATGAATATGGTAGTCAATACCGTAATTTCCTTCGTCTGTGCCATGCAGGTGGAAACCTTCCGAAAGGTGCGCGGCAGCGCGTTCGCTACGACTATGTGTACCGGTAATCTGCGTTCGGGCACCGAGCAGCTGATGATTTGGCACCACACGGGAGAAGCGAACGCGGCGCGCAAAGCACGGCACTATTATTCGATCATTCTGCTTTTTATTTTAGGCGCGGCACTGGGGGCGCGTTTGACCGATATGCTGGGAGAACGGGCGCTGCTGCTGACCTGCGCACCGCTGCTGGCTGTATTTGTTTTGATGTTCCGCGAAGAAGAAGCCCATATCTACGGATGACGAAAAAGCGCGCCCATCAGGCGCGCTTTTTGTATCATTTGGACGGTGAGACGGCATATCCGTTCCGTTGACATTTGCTAACTGCCACTTTATAATAAAAATGTATTTGGCCTTTGGATAAAGGCATCGGGGGAACATTATGAAAACTCTTAATAATTTGAAGCCGGGACAGAGCGGTGTGGTCGAATCCATCACGGCTGAGGGCGCGCTGAAACGGCATTTTCTGGATATGGGCATCACCAAGGGCGTGGTGGTGACGATGGAACGCATTGCGCCGTTTGGCGACCCGGTCGCGGTACGGCTGCGCGGGTACAGCCTTTCGCTGCGACGCGCGGAAGCGAAAAAAATTGTGCTGGAGGAACAGGCATGAGCAGCAAAAAAACCATTGCCATCATCGGCAATCCGAACAGCGGTAAAACCACGCTGTTCAACCGGCTCACCGGCTCCAATCAGCATGTCGGCAACTGGCCGGGCGTGACGGTCGACCGTAAGACCGGGCATATCTGCCACGACGGCGTGGGCATTGATATTGTGGACTTGCCCGGTATTTACTCACTCTCGCCCTACACGCAGGAGGAAATTATCGCGCGCGAGTTTGTCCTGTCGGACGAGCTGGACGGCATTTTAAATATTGTAGATGCGGCGAATATTGAGCGAAATCTGTATTTGACCTTGCAGCTTATTGCGCTGGGCCTGCCGATGGTAGTGGCGCTCGGCTTTATGGATGATGTGCGCGCGCAGGGAATTGAAATTGACTGCGATAAGCTTTCGGAAATGCTGGGGGTTCCGGTGGTACCGATTTCGGCCAAAAAGGGCGAGAACATGCACAATCTGCTGGATGGACTGGCGCATAACATGCGCGCGCCGGATAAGCAGCCGCCGTATTTACATGGTGTTGGTGCTGCCATTCGACATGCGGCGGAGAAGCTGCGGCCGCTGCCGCTGCGGCAGTGCAGTTTGCCGTTTTACGCGGCAAAACTGCTGGAGGGCGATTCCGCTATGTGGGCGCAGATGGATCGGCTGAACATGCCGGAGAAAATCCGGGAGGAAATCAACTCCATTGCGGCTGGTATGCAGAGCCATGCCAATCTGACAGACAAGGAAATGGTGCTGGCAGATGCGCTGTATGACTATATCGAGGAAGTCGTGCGCGCAGCCTATCAGCGACCCAAGGTACATAAAGCGACGCTCACCGAGCGTATCGACAAGATTGTTTTGCATCGCGTATGGGCACTGCCGATTTTTGCGTTTTTCATGTTCCTGATGTTCTGGTGTACGTTCGGGCCGATTGGTTCTCTGCTGGGAAACGGGATGGAATACTTAATTCAAGGCATCATTTCGCCTGCCATTCACAATGGTTTGACGGCGGCACATACACAGGACTGGTTGATTGGGCTGATTTGCGACGGTGCCATCGGCGGCGTGGGCGGCGTTTTAAGTTTTCTGCCGCAAATTGTGATTCTGTTCTTTTTCCTGTCCGTGTTGGAGGACACCGGATATCTTGCGCGCGTGGCGTTTATCATGGACACGCTGCTGCGCCGTATCGGCCTGTCGGGTAAATCCTTTGTGCCGATGCTGATGGGCTTCGGCTGCACCACACCTGCGGTCATGGCGGCGCGCACGATGGAAAACGATGCCGACCGCCGCATGACCATTATGCTGACGCCCTTCATGTCCTGTGGCGCGAAGCTGCCGGTGTATGCGTTGGTGGCGGGCGCGCTGTTCGGCGCACATCAGGGTTTGGTGGTTATCAGCCTGTATGTGCTGGGTATCCTGATGGGCATTCTGGCGGGCTATATCCTGAAAAAGACCATTTTCAAGGAAGTGTCATCGGGCTTTGTGCTCGAACTGCCAACCTATCGTCTGCCGTCCTTCAAGGGTACGGTACTCAATATGTGGCAGAAGGCAAAGGACTTTATCACGCGCGCCGGTACGCTGATTTTCCTGATGAGTGTGGTGATCTGGCTGCTGCAAAACTTCACGCCTTCGCTTGCTGTGGCGCAGAACGCCGGGGAGAGCATTCTCGGTGTGATTGGTACGTTTATCGCGCCGATTTTCCAGCCGCTCGGCTTTGGACAGTGGCAGGAATCGGTTTCGCTGCTGACCGGACTGGTTGCGAAGGAAGCGGTGGTATCCACGATGAGCGTGCTGTATGGCGCGGGCGGGGACAGTGCGATACTGTCCGGCCTGCTTGGTACCGTGTTTACTCCTCTGTCCGGGTATTCGTTTTTGGTGTTTACACTGCTGTATATGCCCTGTATGTCCGCCTTTGCCACCATCAAGCGGGAAATGGGCGGCTGGCGTTGGGCATTTGGTGCAGCAGCGTTCCAGACGGTACTCGCTTATCTTGCGGCGCTGGTGATTTATCAAGTGGGCAGCCTCTTCCTGTAAAGGGACTGGAGCCTTTGGAAAGGAAATCGGATAGTCATGTCGATTAAACTGATTGCCGCCGATATGGACGGCACCCTTTTAGACAGTCAAAAACGATTGCCGGAAGGACTGTTTTCGCTGATTCACACGCTGCGGGAGCGTGGTGTGCGCTTTGCACCGGCATCCGGGCGGCAGTATTATACGCTTTATGAGCAGTTCGGTGAGATTGCCGATGAACTGGTTTACATCTGCGAAAACGGATCGGTGGTTTGTGACGGCGCACGCATGATTTCTTTTGAGGCCATGCCGACCGATGAGGTGTGCCGTTCAATCGAGCTGGTGCGCGCGTTGCCGGGCGTGGAGGCCATTGTATCCGCACGCCACGGCGGATTTTATGAAACCGCAGACGATCCCGCATTTCTGGCAAATGCGGCACAATATAGCGTGCGGCGCACACAGGTGCCCGATTTGCTGGAATTTTGCCGACACGAGCCGGTTTGTAAGGTGGCGGTGTATTGCAAGGGGCGCGCGGAAGAGGTATTGATTCCGGCGTTTCATGCATTTGCCGAGACATCGCAGCTGGTGGTTTCGGGCGCAGACTGGATGGATCTGACGCGGCCCGGCATGAACAAGGGAATGGCGATTGCCGCGCTGTGCAAGAGCTTGCACATCACGCCCGATGAATGCATGGCGTTTGGAGATTATATGAACGATTTGGAGCTGCTGCAGGCGGTAGGGGAGTCCTATGCCATGGCAAACGGTCATGAAGCACTCAAGGCTGCTGCCAAGCATATTTGTCCCTCCAATGATGAGGATGGTGTGTGTCGCACCATCCGTCAGGTATTTGGTATTGACAAGGCGTAAAACCATGATACAATAGAAAACGGAAAAAGCAGAGTAGGCTGCAATGCGTTAAGTGCCGCTGAGACGGGGAGTTGTTCAGCGGACGAAAGGGACGAAAATCCCCTGCGGTGTTGCAGTCGCATCCCGCTGCTGCAACTGTTTAGGCATTTCCTAAATCGCTGTGGCAACAGATGAATTGATTTAGGAGGTGTCTTTTTCTATGTCTAAAAAGGAAAATATTTTTTCCCGCTCCCTGAAAGAACTCAAAAGCACACGCTGTCTGGCGCTGACCGCGCTGCTCATTGCCATCAACATTGCGCTTGACCTGCTTGGGTTGACCATCAAGCTGCCGCCCAATCTGCGCATTGGATTCGGCTTTTTGTGCAATGCAGCGGTCGGTATGCTGTTCGGGCCGGTGGTCGGCATGATGGCGGGCGTGTGTACCGATGTGCTGGGTTACTTTGCGGGCAACCTGACCATGGGTGCGTATTTCCCGGGCTATACGCTGACAGCAATCGTCGGAGGGCTGTTCTGGGGGCTGTGGCTGTATCCGCGCAAGCTCTCGGTCTGGCGTGCAGTGGGCGCAAAGGCGTGCATCAATTTGTTCTGCAATATCGGCCTGAATACCCTGTGGCTGACCATCACAGGAGGCAAGGCGATGAGCGCGCTGCTTGCGCTGCGTGTGCCGAAAAACCTGCTGATGCTGCCGATTGAAGCGGCGCTGCTGTATTTTGGTATGAAGCTGGTGCTGCGGCTGTATCACGCGCTGCCGGGCACAGTTGAAACCAAGCATGCCGCTAAAAACAACAGCTTATAACCTGATTTTCTGCCGTCCGGCATTGCCGGGCGGCTTTTTTTCGGCGGCACGGCTTAGTTTTTGTAGAGATTTCCGATTTTCCCTATGCAACGCGGCAAAGTTTTGGTATACTATATACGATAGGAATGAACGGCGTACTCCGTTCGCTGAAAGGAAGTGACTGCTTTATGAAATTGACAAAAGAAAGCATCAAACATAACGCGTCCTGGAAGGGTTACCGCTTGCCGCAATATGATATCGACGCGGTGCGCGATGCTACCCGCAGCGCGCCGACTTGGCTGCATTTTGGCGCAGGAAATCTGTTCCGGGCGTTTCCTGCTGTGTTGGCACAGCGTATGTTAACCGCAGGCCTGTCTGAAACGGGTATCATCTGCTGCGACGGTTATGACGAAGAGCTGATTGACCGGTGCTATCGCGCCTGCGACCATCTTTCTCTGGTTGTAACGCTGTATTCCAACGGTACCATCAACAAAGAGGTTATCGCATCGGTCACCGAAAGCCTTAAACTGAGTGAGGACAGAGCGCGTTTGAATGAGATTTTTCTTGCGCCGTCTCTGCAGATGGTCAGCTTCACTCTGACGGAAAAAGGATATGTGATTCAAGACGATGCCCATGAGTTCCTGCCGGAGTATGCACATGACCGTGATAATGGACCGGAGGACTGTCAATCGTTTTTTGGCAAGCTCGCAGCACTCAGCCTCACGCGCTGCCGTGCAGGCATGCCCCCGCTGGCCTTCGTCTCACTGGACAACTGTCAGGATAACGGTGTTCGGCTGGAACGTGCTGTGCGATATATGGCGCAGGCATGGAAGGAAAAGGGGTATATTACTGAGGACGAGTATTCGTACCTGCTTAAGAAAAACACCTATCCGCTGTCCATGATTGACAAAATCACCCCGCATCCGGATACCCGCATTGCGGATAAGCTGGAGGAGGACGGCTTGCAGAATGCCCGTCCGTTTGTGACGGAAAAGGGCACCTATGCAGCGATTTATGTCAACTCGGAAAGCCCGCACTATCTGCTGATAGAGGATGCCTTCCCGAACGGTCATCCGCCGCTCGAGCAGTGCGGCGTTATTCTGACCCGCCGCGATATCGTGGAAAAGTCCGCAATGATGAAGGTCAGCACCTGCATGAACCCGATGGATACTGCACTGGGCGTATATGGCTGTATGCTGGGCTATACGCAAATCAGTGCGGAAATGAAGGACAAAGAGCTGGTCAATCTGGTCACGCGCATGAGTGAGCAGGAGGCCATGCCGATGGTTGCCGACCCGGGTGTGATTGACCCGGTTTCCTTCCTCCATGAGGTGCTGGGCGAACGCTATCCCAATCCGTTCCTGCAGGATTCGCCCCAGCGTATTGCAACTGATACCTCGCGCAAGATTGCGCCTCGCTTCGGCGTGACGCTGTATGCGTATTATAATTCGACGCTGCCCGCACACCGTGCGACCAAGCTGGTTTATATTCCGCTGGTGCTGGCGGGCTGGCTGCGCTATCTGGTTGGCGTAGATGACCGGGGAGAAGCGTTTCAGCTCAGCCCGGATTCCAATCTGGATCATATCCGCTCACTGATGGGCAATCCCAAGCTGGGAGATGAGGTGTCCGAGGAGCAACTGTATCCGCTGCTGGCCAATCGTTACTACTTCGGCGTCAACCTGTTTGAGATTGGTGTGGGCGAGACGGTCGTGCGCATGTTCAATGAACTGAACAAGGGGCCGCGCGCCATCCGCGAGACGCTGTGCCGTTATTGCGGCGAAGAAAAACAGGAAGAATGGATTCTGTAATTTAACTGCAAAAGAAAAAGGAGAACCGAAGGGTTCTCCTTTTTTGTGATACGGTTATCGTTTTTCTCCCTGCGCAACCAGCTGGAAACCGGGAACGAAGCGCAGCCAGCGTCCGCTGGCAAAGCGCAGCGTAAACAGGATGCCGCGGCACAGCCAGTCGCCAACCATCGCAATCCAGATGCCAATAGCGCCCATCTGAAACAGTACGGCAAGCACGTAGCCGGTGCCAAGCCGCAGCAGCATCATGGATGCGATGGAGCGCACCATAGGATAGCGCACATCGTTTGCCGCGCGCAATACGTTTGGCATCGTGAAGGACAGCGGCCAGAAGAGCATAGCGCAGAAGTTATGGATTAGGATAAGCGTTTTTCCGAGTGCAAGTGCTTCGGGGGACAGACTGTATATTTTCAGCACCAGCGGTGTGACAAGAATGGTTGCCAGACAGCAGCTGGCGAGAATCAGATACGTGATTTTCATCAGCTTTTTGGCCATGCGGCGCGCCTGTTCGATATCGCCAGCGCCGATACACTGGCCGACGACCGTGATGATGGCAAGGTTCATCGCCTGTCCCGGAATGCAGGCGACTGCATCCAGGTTGTTTGCCACGGCATTCGCAGCGATTTGCGTAGTGCCGAACAGCGCAATCATGCTGACAACCAGAATGCGCCCTAACTGGAACAAGCTGTTTTCCAATCCGTTCGGTATACCGATTTGCAAAATGCGACGGATGAGCGTATTGTCCGGACGGAAATGACCGCCGCGTCGCAGGCTGACGATGTGTTCCGCTTGCATAAGCAGCACGGTGATGACAACGGCTGCCACTCCACGCGAAAACACAGAGGACAGGGCGGCGCCCGCCACTCCAAGCCGGAGACCGAAAATCAAAACAGAGTTGCCGATGAGGTTGACAATATTGATAAGTCCTGCAATCAACATGGAAATGCGGGAGTTACCTTGCGCGCGGAACAGTGCTGCGCCAGCGTTATAAATGGCAAGCACCGGGTATGAGAACACGCTGACTGTCAGATAGGTCAGCGCACTATCCATTACATCCGGTTCGATAGAACCGAACAGCAGCCGAAGCAGCGGTGCGCGTATCAGCATGACCAGTACGCTCAATGCAACCGAGATACAGGCAACCACGAAATAGAGCTGCCGTGCGGCATTGCATGCGCGCCGGTTTTGCCGGGCGCCGAGCAGCTGCGCGACAACAACCGCGCCGCCGGTTGCAAGCGCGGCAAAGATATTGATAATCAATACATTCAACATGTCAACCAGCGACACACCGGATACTGCCGCTTCTCCCACCGAGGATACCATGATGGTGTCGGCAAGGCCGACTGTGATGGACAGCACCTGTTCCAGCACGAGCGGCCAGATTAGTTTTTTCAGTGCGGCGTTTGGGAATAATTCCTTGTTCGTTTGTGATACGCCCCTCTTTCTATAAAATGACGCGATAGGCCTCAATCAGTCGTTCGAGTGACCATGCTGCATTGGCTGGACTGGTGGAGGGAAGCTGTGTGATTGGGATATGCAGCTGCGGCTCGATGAGCTTGCGATACAGCTCGGCGGATTTGCCGCCGGTGGCAAAAATGCGGGTAATTTCGCTTTCCCGCACGAGTTTGCCGATGTCATTTGGTTCGGCGTTTCGGATGCTGGTGTCGGACGCGCCTGCGATGTCACAGCGGGCGATGGTGTCCCACAGCGCAACATGATGTTTCAGGCACATCGCGCGCTTCTCGTCAATCGTCTGGGGCACCTCTTCACCCAGCACGGCAGCCAGCACGCGCCAGAAGCGGTTTTGCGGGTGACCGTAAAAAAAGCCGATTTCACGCGATTTCGGACTGGGAATCGAGCCGAGCAGCAGCACGCGCGAATGGCTGTCATATAGCGGCGGGATGGTATGGACAACGGTTTGGAGATTCATGTTTCCTCCTCTATGACAGAAAGGAACGCACGGAACGCGCTGGGAAGCGCATATTCCGCGCGCAGAGCGGACGGGCTGACAAAGGTCAGTGCTTGCGGTTGGTTTGCCAGCTCAATATAATACCCCGTCATGTGCCATTCCACATGGGTGAACACATGTTTGGCGGGGCGTAGGGAGAGTATGTTGGTCACTTGCCAGCCGCGTGCGGAAAGGGCAGTGCGCACTTCGTCCGGCGAGAGATGACCGTCCAGCGCGGGCAGTTCCCACAGACCGGCAAGCAGGCCGGAGGCGGGGCGGCGCGTCAGTCCGACGAGCGGGCCATGTCGCAGCAGCAGAACGGTGCGGTTTTCGATGCGGCGTGCCTTTTTGGCCGCGCGCAGCGGCAGCAGGGCAGCGTTTCCGTGATGATAACCCAGACAGAGATGCTGCACGGGACAGTCGCCGCATAGAGGCGTACCGTTCGGCAAGCAGACGGTTGCGCCAAGTTCCATCAGCGACTGGTTGAGGTCGCCCGGACGGTCAGCCGGCATCAGCGCGGCAAAACGCGAGCGGGTGCGCTTTTTGAACGCAGCATCCGTGATGGGGGTGAAGTCGTTATCCAGCCGCGCGGCGACGCGCAGTACGTTACCGTCCACCGCAGGGACGGGAATGCCGCAGGCTATGGATGCGATTGCACCGGCAGTATATTCCCCAATTCCGGGGAGTGAGAGTAACGCGTCGTAATCAGCGGGCAGCTCACCGCCGTATTTCTCGCATATCTCGACCGCAGCACGGTGCAGGTTGCGCACGCGACTGTAATAACCAAGGCCCTCCCATAGCTTGAGGTAGACGGATTCATCTGCGGTCGCCAGCGCACGAACATCGGGCAGCGCTTGCATCCAGCGGGAGAAATAACCGAGCACAGCCTGCACGCGCGTCTGCTGGAGCATGATTTCGCTGACCCACACGCGATAGGGCGTAGGCTGCGCGCGCCATGGCAAATCGCGGTGGTCTTGGTCATACCAGCTTAGAAGCGGGGCGACAATAGCAGGGGTCACGCCGCTCAATGTCGCATATCCTCCAGTGTCTGGCCGGTATAGAACATGGTGAAAACCGCGTCTGCAATATGCTTGTGTTCGTCATCGTGCACTTCAACCATGTAAACCGCAGTTTTCTTGCCGCGTTTACGCTCATAAGCGACGGCGGTGAGCGTTTTGCCCAGACGGCCGGGACGATAGTAATGGATATTGCTGTCCAACGTCACGGCAACGAGTCCATGTGAGGCCGCAGCCGAGCCAGCCGCAATATCGCACAGGGTAAAAATAGTACCGCCGTGCGCCATGCCGAGCGGGTTGAGCAACTCTTCGGTCAGTTCCAGTTCAACGGTTGCGCCGCCGTCCTTGTCCAGCGTGATAACGCGCATATGCATCAGTTTGTTCAGACCGCTGGCTTCCTGACGCATTTTCAAAATTTGTTCAACTGTCATAGGGAAACTCCTTTTGCACAAACATACATGGTGCAGCAGAGCAAACCGCCGCACCATGTTTTTTTATTTTCCTTTTTATTATATCGGCCGCTGACAGGTGCGTCAAGCGCAAACAAAATGCGCGTACAGATGAAAGGCATCTGTGGCTTTCTGTACGGCTGTATATGCGACCACCATATATAGTTATAAATTCTAAAATGGGCAACCAGATCATGTAATGAGAAAATAGAAGGCAGAATTTAGGGAAAAAACGATGGAAATGCAACTTTTTCGTTCTTTACAAGTGCGATTACACGCTGTATAATAGACATAGTTTTATGATGGGGTAGCAGAGATATGACCAGTGATTTTTCTCGTACACTCGCGCTTTTGCGACGGGAAAAGAAAATAAGCCAACGAACAGCCGCGGGCGACCTTGGGGTGTCGCAGGCGCTCCTGAGCCATTATGAGAATGGCTTGCGTGAGCCGGGGTTGCCTTTTGTCGTGCGTGCAGCGGATTACTACGGAGTATCCTGCGACTATCTGCTGGGCAGGTCAATGGCGCGGGACGGTTCTGCCGTACCGGTGGAACGCATGGATATGCAGGTACATACCGGTTGGGAGAAAAATCAGGTGGTGCAGGCGGTATCCTTACTGATGGATTTGACAGAGCAGGCGGGGAGCAAACAGCTGCCCCATGAAGTAGAATCGTATCTGTCTGTTGTGATTTACAAGGTGTACCGTTATCTGTACATGGCGGACCCATCCAATGTAGAGGCGGTATTCCGTACATCGCGGGAGCAGTTTGAATATCTTTGTGATGCGCGCATGAAAGAGCATGAGCTTCGGATTCGCACAGCGGCAAGGGGCGAGGCGGGTTTCGGTTTGGAATTGGAAACGCTGCATGGCATTTCGATTTCGCCCAATGAAATCAGTAAACGTTACCCGGAATTGTCCGGCGCATTTCTGACGGTTTTGCAGCAGGTTTCAGACTCAATTGACGCTTTCGGGAAAAACATAAAAATCGGAAAATAAAAATCGAAAAAAGTGTTGACAGATGGGGAACAGTGTGTTATTATAAACAAGTCGCTGAGACAGACAAGACTTGCGAAACGCTGGTGTAGCTCAGTTGGTAGAGCAGCTGATTTGTAATCAGCAGGTCGGGGGTTCAAGTCCGTCCACCAGCTCCACCTGTTCTTTGCAGGAATCAAAATTGCATAACCTGTTCTTTGCAGGAATCAAAATTGCATATGGGAGGTTTCCCGAGTGGCCAAAGGGAACAGACTGTAAATCTGTCGTCTATGACTTCGGTGGTTCGAATCCACCACCTCCCACCAAAGCATAAACCGACCTTTTCTTTTGAAAAGGTCGGTTTTTTCAACTTTTCAGACAACTTGCTGAATATGGTACAGGAAAGGAAATGGAAAAATCCTGTCATTTTTCTGTCATTTCGATCTGGAAGAGCGAGACGGCTTTAGGGCGATCGCATTCAATGGGGTGGTCGCTAGCTTCTACCGGGTGCGCACGGTGACGTGTGCATAGGTATCGGCAGTCAGTGTGAAATTCTTATGCCCGAGCCAGTCCTGTACTCCTTTAAGCGATGTGCCTTCCTCCGGCGGCAAGGTTGCACAGGAGTAGCGCAGATCGTGAAAACGAATGTGGCGAAGCCCGATGCGATTAAGCAGCAGGGGAAAATTCCGTGTCACCAAATCGGGCTTGATAAGCTGCCCGACCGCATCAACAGAGACGTAGTCAATCCATTCCGTATGATAGGCGCTGCTTTTACTGCCGCCGGCGTAAATCGCGCAAATAGGTTGCCAGCTCGCGCGGCAGAGCAAGTACACGGTAGCTGGGGGTGTTTTCGGCGCTTTGTAGTAAATGGCGTCCGCGCTTTTGGTTTTGCGTCCGCAGCGTGTGGAAATAGAACCCTGCACACAGATCGTGCCGCGTGCAAAATCAACGTCGCTCCAGCGCAAGCCGATTGCATCACCGCGACGAAACCCCATCCACACTGCCAACATGACCGGGACTTCGATGGATTTGTCGCGCACATGCTCGAGTAGATAGCGAAGCTTCTCAACTGTGTAATAAGTGCCGATAATTTCTGTTTCTGCGGCATTAAAACATTGTCAGAAGGGGGTTGTCGAAACTGTCCGGTCTATACAGCGCGTCGCAGAGCTTTATGAATGTTGCTGTGATACCGATGGATTGTTACGGCTTTCACCCTGTTCTTTAAAAAGTTTTTTGTGCTAGAACGCCTCTATGTCCTGTGCGGCCAAATTAACCAACTTGATGGAGCGCTCATCGAGCCACGGGCCAATCCGGTTGTTGACTTGAAGACGGTATTCGTAAAAGGTAGAGAGGGATACCGTAGGTTCGATCTCTTTAAGCCATAGCCGGAGATAGTCGGAAAATAAAATGTCAGAGTAGTTCGGGCAGGTTTTTGTCTACACTCCGCCAGCGTTAGCTGGCGGAGTTTTTCTGCTTTTCGCTAATTTTCGCAGTGGCGGCAAGACCTGTGGCGCAGTTTTTGCGAAAGCGTTTGCTATGCTTGTTTTTCATTGCAACAAGTGTTTTGTAAATACGCAAGCAAGCAACAGCGGGGAATACGAATCGAACGGCCAACGCGCAGATGTTGGGTTTGGTCGCTGGAAAGTAGATGATATGCGGCGTTGCGTCCAATGTAGAGAACGCGTTACAAGTCAGAAACAGTCATGAAATTGGGACAGACAAAGTCGTCCAGAGAGAAGCGCTCAGTCATGCCGCTCGCCCTCTTCCCGCAGGGATGCGCGGTAGATGCGCGTCACGTCCTCGTACGCATGTCCCAGCAGACGGGATACATGCCGGCAGGCGGCGTGCTCGTCCAGCCCTTGCTCGCGGCTTGGCAGCTGGTCGTAGAAAAAGCCAATGGCAGCCAGAATAGTTTTGGTGGTGGACGCTGCACGATCGTTTGCCTTGAGCAAACCAGCGTAAGCAAAAATGGGCTTGGGGCGATGTTGGTCATACGCTCGCCTTGGGCGAGCACGTTTTGGTAGATGGCATATGTTTTCATCGCAGATGAGCAGCGTCTTCAAATCATTTCTCTTGTCCACCTTTCGCGAATGGGCGTGGGCGGCGCTGGTCAGGCTTGCTGACGTGCATCGTGCTGGTGTGCGTGATACCCGTCTGTGGAGCAGAAGCAGTTCTCGATCGTGCTTACTTTGCTGCTTTCTCATATGAATTTCCCTTCTGCATCAGGGGGTAGCTTTGCGGTAACAGCAAACACATCGCATGCAGTATGCTGGAGATGTAATTTTAGAACCAAAAAGTCATGCCGTGAGGCGCAGCTCGGTTATTCGACAGTCAGGAACGTACATTTCTGGATGATTTCTTCCGGTATTTCCTGACCGATGCCAGGACGATCAGGAATACGGATGTTGCCCTGCACCGGAGCGTCGTCATAGATACCCAGACTTCTGGAGAACGGCGTCATATTGCCCACATGATACTCGTGGATGCAGAAGTTCGGAATCACCGCTTCGATCTGCAGCGCAGCAGCATTGGAGATCGGTCCGCCGCAGATATGTGTCTGCACCAGAACATCATAGATCTGCGCCATATCGCAGATCTTTTTGGCTTCAGAGATGCCGCCGCAGTTTGCAATGTCCGGTTGAATGACATCGAGTGAGCGGGATTCTAAAAATGGGCGATATCCATAACGGGAGTAAATTCTCTCACCCGACGCCAGCGGGATTGTGGTCTGCGCTTTGAACTTCGCCATCAGGTCGGGATTAAGTGGGCCAAAGGGTTCTTCCAGATACAGAATGTTCAGATCTTCCGCCAGACGGCTGATTTGGAGGGCTGCACAGAAATCGCTTTTGGCGTGCAGTTCCAGAATAATGTCGACCGATTCTCCAACAGCCTCGCGGATTGCGGTCAGGCGGTCGCGACAAAGCTTGAGTTTATCACTGCTGAGCAGTCCGGCATTCCGATAATTTTTTTTGCCGTTTTCGTCGCGCTGCAGTGGGTCGACCTTGACGGCGGTAAAGCCCTGTGATACTGCTTTTTGCGCGGCTTCGGCGTATGCGTCAACACCGACGAGTGCTTTGGCATCTCCATCCCAGCCGAACTGGATCTGGCTGGCATAGGCACGTACTTCCTCACGCATTTTGCCACCGAGCAATTCGTAAACGGGCGCACGCAGCACTTTGCCTTTGATGTCCCAAAGGGCAATGTCGATCGCGCTGATGGCGGAGAAAATCACCGTACCGCCACCCAGCCCCCAGAAAGTCTCTTTTTGCAGGCGGTTCCAGATCTTCTCGATCTGCATGGGGTTTTGACCAATGATCAGAGAGGCGAAATCGCGCAACTGCCCGATGGCAGCGTGCTTGGAGTTGCCGTAAGCCACGCCTGCTTCGCCGAAACCACAAATTCCTTCGTCGGTGTGGATACGGATGAATACGGGCTCATTCGGTGCCTGCGGATCATAGTCAGCACAGAAAATATCGATTTTTGTAATTTTCATAGCGGCTCCCTTCTCAGTTGACCTTGATAAAATCATCCTGTGGTGTGATAGTGCCCTCGTGCAGCACGGATACATCCTCTGGTGCTGAACCCATGGCGATTACAATGATTGAGGTGTTATAGCCCTGGGATTGGATCAGTTTCCAGTCGGCATCTACCAAGAGATCACCCGCTTTGACGCGGTCTCCCTCCTGGACGTGCGTCTGGAAACCTTTGCCGTTCATCCTGACGGTGTCAATGCCGATGTGAATCAGGATGTCCGTTCCCTGATCGCTGGTAATACCGACGGCATGACCGGTGGGATAAATGGAGGTAATTTCTCCGGAGACCGGTGCGTATACGCTGCCCTTTTCCGGCTCAATGGCCGCGCCGCCGCCCAATGTACCGCCTGCAAATACCGGATCCGGTACCTGATCGAGCGCGATGACCTGCCCGCAGGCAACGCCTTTGAGCGTTTCACTGTGTAGAGCCGGAGCGGATTCCTGCGCCTCATTCGACGCAGGGGAGACTGGTTCGGCTGCGTCCGGCGTACGGTCGACCTTGACAAAGATCAGGGTCAGAACAAACGACAGCACCAGTGCCAATACAGCGGTGATGATGGCGTTGATGATGTTCTTCGGATTGTCGCCGATGAACACCGGGAGGGAAAGAAAGCCTGCGGATGCGACAGCATATCGTACGACACCGGTCAGACCGGCATAAAGGCCCGCAATACCGCCTGCGATCATAACACATGGCAGCGCTCGCTTGTATTTGAGGGTTACGCCGTACAGCGCCGGCTCCGTGATGCCGGACAAGGCGGTCAGACCCGCAGAAATCGGGATCTCACGGCGATCTTTGCGCTCCTTGAACGCAATCGCGAGCGCCGCACCACCCTGCGCCACATTGCTGCCCAGCATACCCGGGCCCATCAGAGTCTCATACCCGAATTCTGCAACCGACAGAACGGCAAAGGGGGTGATTGCCAGATGCATACCGACCATAACCAGCAATGGGGAGAAGGTCCCCATGACAGCGGCGACCAGCCACGGGATGTTTTCGTTGAGAAAATTGATGAAGTAGTAAATGCCATTGCCGAGATAAGCGCCCAGCGGACCGATCACGATTAGCGCCAGCGGGGCTGTGATGACGAGCAGCAGCATGGGCCGGAGCATGGTTTTGAGCATGGAAGGCACAATCTTTTCCACGAACTTTTCCAGATAACTCATGAACCAGACGACCAGAATGATCGGGACGACCGAAGCGTTGTAATTGATCGCCTTGACCGGCAGGCCGAAGAAGTGAATCGGCTCCCCGGCGCTGACAAGCGCTGTGAAATTCGGATGCAGCATGACGCCGGCAATGGCGACAGCCATCAGCTGGTTGGCCCCAAGCTTCTTTGCGGCGCTGTTGGCAATGAATATCGGCAGGAAATAATACGGCGCATCCGAAATAAAAGAGAGGATTTTATAGGTCTGGGTTGTGTTTTCCATGCCGCACAGCACGCAGATAGATAGGATGACCTTGACCATACCGCCGGCAATGATGATGGGAAGGAGAGGGGCCATAATGCCGACAATCGTGTTGATGAATGCACGAGGCAGTTCTTTGAGACGGCGCTTGGCACTCTGCGGCGCCTGCGCATCCTGTCCGCCCGCACCCTGTCGCAGCAGGTCGTTGTAATACTTGTCTACTTCGGCGCCGATGATCAACTGGTATTCATCACCTGCTTTGACCGTATTCATGACGCCGGGGATCTTTTTCAGTTCGTCTGCCTGAAACTTGGATGGATCGTGGAGCTTGAAGCGCAGACGGGTCATGCAGTGATACATATTGCTGATGTTATCCGTGCCGCCTACATGGCGTATGATCAGGGAGGAAATTTCTTGTTGAGTCATGATCGTATCTGCTCCTTTTCTTTTCTCTTTTTTGTGAGCCACACGGTCAGTGACCGTTTTGCATCAGATCTTCGACCACTGCGTCTTCACAGCGCACGCCACGCGCCTTCAGTTCCGCGATCTTATCCTGGAATTGCGGCAGATATTTTGCATGCGCAACCAGCATTTCATCGAGAACGCGCTGCGTGTTTTCGTTGTTTTCCACCAACGGGTTGAGGATAAAGGCTTCGAACGCCAAACCATAGTCGCCGGTCAAGGCAGCCTGAATGGTGCATTCCTCCATAGCCTTCATCATTTGCAGCCAGCCTTTTTCTGCTGCCGGCAATTTACCCCATGCAAGCGGCTGTGCGCCCGTGGCGGAGATGATGCTGGAGACCTCGACGATCGAATCATCTGCAAGGCAGGGGATGGCGCCGCAGTTTTCTGTGCTCACCACCATGTGGATTTTACGGTTGCCATAAATCGCGCGGATGCACTCGCAGGCTGCATCACTGTAATACGCACCGCCGCGCTTGCTCAGCTGCGCCGGCTTTTCGTGCAGTGCTGTATTTTTGTAGATTTTAAACAGCTCTTTTTCAGTTTGCTTCATCTGCTCTGCGCGCGTGCCGCCCTGATGAAAGTCCTCCAGCGCATGGTCGAGCATGGCCTGTTTCATGTAGTAATAGCGGTGGTAGCCGCACGGAAGCAGGTTCATGCTGTGCAGCAGCTCGAGCGAAAACGGAGCCTGATAGATGTTTGCGGGGGTGCCGCCGTTCTTTTCGTTGATGTGCTCGATTAGCTGCGGTGTGAGGTCAGTACCGTCTTTGTCATACACCTTGTGCCAGTGGAAGTGGTTCAGGCCTGCATAGCGGTAGTTGAGATCCGCAATATCTTTTCCAAGGATATTGGGTTCGGCCATCATGGAGATAGTAGGCACATTGCATAGTCCGATGCACTTTTTCCAGCCGAAATGCTTGATGGCGGCTTCGGTTACCATGCCGCTGGGGTTGGTGAAGTTGATCAGCCAGGCATCCGGGCAAAGCTCCTTCATATCCGCAATGATCTGCCCGATGACCGGAATGGTGCGGAACGCTTTGAACATACCGCCTGCACCATTGGTTTCCTGTCCCAGCATCCCATACAGCAGCGGAATGCGCTCATCCTTAATGCGGGCGTCCAGCAGGCCGACGCGGAACTGCGTGGTTACAAAATCGGCATCCTTGAGCGCTTCGCGGCGATCCAGCGTCAGATGCACCTTGACGTCATATGGTGAAGCATCCCACATTCTCTGAGCCAGTGCACCAACGATTTCCAGCTTCTCTTTTCCGTCTTCAATATCAACCAGCCAGATCTCCTTGATGGGCAGTTCGGGATAGCGCTTGATGAACCCCTCCATCAATTCAGGCGTGTAGCTGCTGCCGCCGCCAATGGTCACAATTTTTACTGCGTCTTTCATGCTCTTTCCTCCAATTCGATTCAGGCTTTTGATCGGAGGGTCCGGACGTTCCGATCACGGTTCCACATGGAGCCTTTGGATGCTTTCAGTATAAAATCGAACCGGTAACCACACAATGCTTCGGGGATAACGGGGCATTTTTTTCCAAAAAAAGTTTCAGGAGGCCGTAGCCACCTGAAACTTTTTGACACTTTTATTCATCCACCTTCCGATCGTCCATAAAATCGATCGAAGCGTTGAGATAGGCGATATTCTTTTCACGACCCATATTGTAGATGCAGCCAAAAATCACATCCAACATATATTGCATGGCGATGTGCGAGGAAAACTGCGAAATGCGATCGCGTAGGTTTTCCTTGCTGCTGATGCTCAACGCATGGGTGATATACTGCGGATAGCGGTTGCTGCCGGCTTTGCCGATCAGGATTATAGGGATCTTTTTGCGGAAGAGCACTTGAACGATAGGCTCGATGAAGGTTGCCCGGCCGGAGTAGGACAGGATGATTGCGGCTTGGTCGGGGGTTGAGGCAAGCACGGTTGCACGCTGATTGTAGAACCCCTTGGGACAGTTGACAATCTTACCGATTGTGAGCATTTTATCCTGAAAGTTTTCGGCAACATTCATATTGTGGGCATGGGTGTAAATATCGATCGCTTTGGCATCGTTAAGCAAGCGGGCTACCTGTTGTACTTGCACAAAGTCCAGATAATTATAGGTATCCTCGATTGCAGTTTCGTACAGCTTGGAAAGCTTTTTTGCGATCAATTGCGGACCGTCCTGCGCTTCAAACGGGTAATTGACGTCAATCAGCGCAATGTTGAAGCGGGATTCTGCCAGATCTGTGGAAATGGCGACCTTGAGCTCGTTGAAACCGTGAAAACCGATCCGTTTGCAGAAACGGTGTACAGCGGATTTGGATACGTTGGTGCGCTGTGCCAATTCCAGAATAGACATTTCAGGGATGTGTTCTTTGTTTTTCAGAATAAATGCGCCGATTTCTGCTTCAACCGGTGTGATTCTTTCTGCCAGTTCCATCATATTTTCAAATGTCATACGCGTTTCCTCAATATTCATGTCAGGTTGCTGTATAGCTTCGGAAACCATCTCGCGTTACCGCGCGTACGGTGTCCTCAAAGCGTACATTCTGTCTGAGAACGTTGATATTTGTAATATTATACTATAAAAGAATTTGTACATCAATGTTTCTGGGGTAGGGTTGTGGCAGAATGAGACATCTTGCATCCGGGCGAATCCGGCTGTTGGCTCACCTGAGAGATTGTTACCGCATGTATTTATTAAAATTTAGATATTTTACACAATTTTTATCGGCACTTTTTTGCTGCTATGTCCACTTGCGGTTCTACAGAACCCATGCTATACTTAAACCATTCTGGTAGACATGTTACTGGTAATGCAGGCAGGATCTGACGGAACATCGATTTCCCGTGGTAGGAGTATACCATGGAAAGTGTATCGTGTTCTGTTGGGTCTTTTTCTTTTGCCATTTTGGCCAGATGGCAAGAGGCGAGAAAAAAGGGAGGCACTTGTTACATGAAAAACTACAAGCAGACCGCAACTGACGTGCTGCGTCTGGTTGGCGGCGAAAAGAACGTCGCGCAGCTGGAGCACTGCTCTACCAGACTGCGTTTTACGCTGGCCGATCCCGCGAAAGCGGATGTTGCCGCACTGAAAAAGACCCCGGGCGTGATGGGCGTCATCGCAAGCGGCCCGCAGTGTCAGGTCGTCATCGGCAACGATGTGATCGAGGTCTATGACGAACTAACTAAGCTGGGCAGTTTCCACGCATCGACGGGGGCCCCTGCGTCGGCGGGCAAAAAGTCGATCTCTGCGACGGCGCTCGACCTGATGGTCGGTATTTTCCAGCCGCTGGTTCCGGCTATTGCGGGCGGTGGTATCCTCAAGGCGTTTCTTTCGCTGTTTGCACTCGTCGGCTGGATCGACAGCGCAGGCGTACTGTACCGCACACTGATTGCGGTGGCGGATGCGCCGCTGTACTATCTGCCGCTGATGGTTGCCGTAACGATGGCGATCAAGATCAACTGCAATAAGCTGGTCGCGCTGGCAACGGTGGGCGCGCTGCTGCTGCCTGCGACCTCCACGCTGATCAGCGAGGGCAATTCGCTGTTCGGTATTCCTATTCAGAACGTTACCTATGCATATCAGGTGTTCCCGGCCATTCTGGCGGTCGCGTTCCTGTATTTCCTGGAGAAATATATCACCAAAATCACGCCAAAGCCCATCCGGGTCTTCTTTGTTCCGATGGTTTGCTTTATCATCACCTTTCCCATCACTTTGCTGCTGCTCGGGCCGCTCGGCCTGACCATCGGTAAAGGCATCACCACGGTTATGCTGGCCATTTACAGCAAGGTTGGCTGGCTGGCCGTGGGCTTGGTGGCCGCGATCCTGCCGCTGCTGATTTCGGTGGGCGCGCACAAGGCGTTTATTCCTTATGTCGTTACCTCGCTGGGCGATCTGGGCTATGAAATTTTGTATAACGGCGCGTCTCTCGCGCATAACATCTCCGAGGGCGGCGCATCGCTGGCAGTCGCGCTCAAGACCAAGAATTCCGAGCTGCGTAGCACCGCCATTTCCAGCGGCGTTTCCGCGATTTTTGGCATCACGGAACCCGCAATCTATTCAATCACGCTGCAAAAGCGCCGCGTGCTGTTCGGCGTCATGATCGGCAGCTTTATCAGCGGCTCGTTTATCGGGCTGATGGCAGTCAAGGCGTTCGTTGCGATGGGCCCGGGTCTTGCCGGCATGGCGATGTTTGTCGATCCGGAAAATGCCATGAACATTGTCTGGGCGTTTGTCGGCTTCGGCCTTTCGCTAGTTGGTTCGTTCCTTGCGACCTTGATTCTTTACAAAGATGAAGAAACGGCGGAGACGGTTGGGCAAATGTCCGCGGAGACTGCCGTACCGGCGGCTGCCACAGCGGAGAATAATGTGGTATACAGCCCGCTGCAGGGCAAGGCTATTTCGATCACCGAGGTCAAGGACGAGGTATTTTCGCAGAAGATCCTGGGCGACGGCATGGCGGTTGTACCAGTCAAGGGCGAGTTGTACGCCCCGGCGGACGGACGGATCGAATCGGTGTTTGAAGCTAGACACGCGGTCTCTATGGTTACATCGCAGGGTGCCGAGCTGCTGATGCACATCGGCATGGATACCGTCAAGCTGGAAGGCAAATACTTTGAACCGCAGGTGCAGGACGGCGATACTGTGAAGAAGGGCCAGCTGCTGATGAAATTCGACCTTGACGCGATCAAGGCGGCGGGTTACGATGTAACTACGCCGGTCGTCGTGACCAACAGCGACCGCTTTGCCGTCAAGCCGGCGGCGGACGGCATGGTCGTACCTGGCGCGGCGCTGATCAAACTGGAGGTGCTCAAATGAGTTTTCCCACAGGGTTTTTATGGGGCGGCGCGATCGCTGCCAATCAGGTAGAAGGCGCGTGGAAAGAAGGGGGCAAGGGTCCCAGTGTGGCCGATGTGGCGACTTATAAGCCGCATACCGACGTCAAGGATTACAAGGCACATAATGCCATCTCGATGGACGCGATCCGCAAAGCGATGGCCGAAACAGATGACACTTATTATCCCAAGCGCCGCGGCATTGACTTTTACCATCACTATAAAGAAGATCTGGCGCTGTTTGCAGAGATGGGATTCAAGGTGCTCCGACTGTCGATCGCATGGACGCGGCTGTATCCAACGGGCGAGGAAACCGAGCCCAATCCGGAAGGTATCGCGTTCTATCGCAATGTGTTTGAAGAGATGCAGCGACTGCATATCGAGCCGCTGGTCACCCTGTCGCACTATGAGATGCCGCTGCATCTGAGCGTAACCTATAACGGTTGGACGGAACGCAAGGTGATCGATGCGTTTGTTCGCTTCTGCCGCACCTGCTTTGAGCAGTTTGGAAGCTATGTGAAATACTGGCTGACGTTCAATGAGGTGGATAGCGTCATCCGCCATCCGTTCACCACGGCGGGTATCGTGCCCGATTTGTGTGGCGAAAAAGGCGAGCTGGCCTGCTGCTATCAGGCGCTGCATCATCAGTTTGTCGCGGCGGCGATGGTCACCAAGCTGTGCCATGAGATGATTCCCGGTAGTCAGATGGGCTGCATGCTGACCAAACTGACAACCTATCCGAATACCTGTCGTCCGGAGGATGTCGAGCTGACCCTGAAAAAGAATCTGGACAACTATTTCTATTCGGATGTTATGATCTGGGGTGAGTATCCTCGTATGACGCTGCGGCGTCTGGAAAAGCAGGGCATCAAAATTCAGATGGAGCAGGGCGATCTGGACATCATCCGGGAAGGGACGGTGGATTTCCTTTCGTTCAGCTATTATCAGAGCTGTACCGAATCGGTCGATCCGAATGCGGAGCGTACGCCCGGAAACACTATTCTGGGTGTGAAAAATCCGTTCCTACCGGCAAATGACTGGGGCTGGCAGATTGATCCGGTTGGGCTGCGTATTTCGCTGCTGGAGCTGTATGATCGCTATCGCATCCCGTTGTTTATTGTGGAAAACGGCGTTGGTTCCAAGGATGATGTGGTGCAACCGGACGGCTCGATCCATGACCCATATCGCATTGATTATTTCCGCCGTCATTTCATCGAAATGGAAAAGGCGATCGACGACGGTGTAGAACTGATGGGTTACACCAGCTGGGCACCGATCGACCTTATCTCGGCATCGACCAATCAGATGAGCAAACGCTATGGATTTATTTACGTCGATCAGGACGATATGGGCAACGGTACGCTCAAACGCTATCGCAAGGACAGCTTCATGTGGTATCAGAAGGTGATCGCCACTAACGGCGAGGATCTGACCTGATTGGATAGCATGAAAATATCAGAATGGAGGGGAAGAGATGCAGATTCGCAAGGTGCTTAACAGCAGCGTCGTGCTGGTGCAGGACGAGGGCGGGGAAGAATCCATATTGCTCGGCAAGGGCATTGGCTACGGGCGCAAACCCGGACAGGAGATTGACCGGCAGCCGTCCGACCGTGTGTTCATCCCGCTGTCTAATCCGGATGCGCAGCCGATGATCGAATTGTTTTCCTCCATTCCACCTGAGTACCTCGATCTGACGCAGGAAATCGTACGGGATGCGGAGGAGACGCTGCAGGTGCGTCTGTCGCCGCACATCTACCTGATGCTGACCGACCACATGCACTTTGCGGTCGAGAGGCAGCAGAAAGGCCTCGTGGTGACCAACCGGGTGTTTTGGGAGATTAAGCATTTTTACCGGAAGGAATATGAGGTCGGCGTGCGCGGCCTGCAGCGCGCGCAGGCGCTGCTGCATGTTCCGCTGCCCGCGGAAGAGGCAGGAAACATCGCGTTTCACATTGTCAATGCGCGGCAGGACGCGGCAGCGGGCTACGATGCGATGCAGGCCGCTCGGTTGATTGGCGAGATCACCAACATTGTCACTTACAGCATGCATTGTACGATAGACAGCGAAAGTATCCACTTTTCACGCTTTATCAGCCATCTACAGTTTTTTTCCGAGCGCTTTTTCTTGGGCAAGCTGATGGACAGCGCGGACGACTTCCTGTTCCGGCAGATGCAGCAGGGGTATCCGGCTGCCACGGCGTGCGCGGAGAAAATTCGCACCTTTGTGCTGCGCAAGTACAATGTGTTCCTGCCCAACGAGGAGACGGCGTATCTTGCACTGCATATCGCGCGCTTGACGACCCATGATTGATATAAAATGCCAATAAGAGAGACGCTATGGGCGCCTCTCTTATTGGCGCTTATTCGGTTTTGAAAAGAAATAAAGCAAAGGAGGATACCTGTGCCTGCTGATATGGTACGGGGGTTGGGGGAGTAAAAAAGGGATGAGTCTTTTTCCGGTTTTTCGGCAGATCGTGGTGCTGTTCCTGCTGATGGGGGTGGGGTATGCTTCGAATCGGCTGCACATCATGACTAAGGAGTCCGAGCGGCTGTTTTCCCGCGTGCTGGTCAATCTGACCTGTCCGGCCCTGATCCTGAGCAGCGTGACGACCAGCGGGCGGCTGGACAGCGGCTGGGCGCTGCTGCATATCCTCGGCGTGGCGGTCAGCTATTTTGTCATCCTGCCGGTTGTGGCCCGGCTGCTGGCATGCCTGCTGCGTGTGCCAGCTGTGTATCGGGCGGAGTACGAGAGCATGTTGATCTACTCCAATCTGGGCTTTATGGGCATTCCGGTCATCAGTGCGGTGCTTGGTACAGACGCGATTCTGTACATTACGATCTTTATGGCGGTGTTCAATGTTTCCGTGTTTTCGTACGGCACGATCCTGCTGCAGCCCGCGGAACAAAAGGCAGGGAATCTGCCGCTTCGCAAAATGATCAACCCCGGTACGGTATCCGCCGCGCTCGCACTGGTACTCTATGCGCTGGATATTCAGCTGCCCGACCTGATCTATCAGCCGGTTTCGCTGCTGGGCAACGTGACCACGCCGCTGGCGATGCTCGTGGTCGGTTCGTCGCTTGCTGGACAACCGCTGCGCGTGGTGCTGCGGGAGATGTCCATGCTGCCTTTCACGGCATGCCGTCTGATTCTCTTGCCGCTGCTGACGCTGGCGGTATGCCGTCCGTTTGTCGCCGATCCGTTCCTGGTCGGCACGCTCACACTGGTGTCGGCTATGCCGGTCGCCTCCAATGTGGTGATGATCAGCAGCGAGTTGGGCCGCGATACGGATTACATCTCCAAGGGCGTGTTTTTCTCGACCCTGTTTTCAATTGTCAGCATTCCGCTGGTATCGGCCGTGTTGAACATATAAGGTATGCTTGTCATAGTGATGGGTCAGCACCGTCAGCGTATGTACTCTGAAGCTATTGTAAACGCAGCATATTCCGCAAGAGGGGATTGTGCCGCTTATGTCGTCAGCCTGCCCTTTCGATTTTGCAACGTGATACTGAGGTTCCAACGGGCGTTCTGCCGGAAGGTTTGGTGGATGATATGAGTTGTCCGTTTGGAGAAGAACCCATGCGTTCCAATAGAATGCATGGAAATATACCGATCTAGAACAGATATACAGGTTTTATTACGGTTCAGATACAGCATTGATGCACCCAAAGAAGGAGAGAACATACAAGAGAAGTTGAACGAAGCGTTGCATGAGGGCAGATAATGTCATATCGGTACAGACGGTAAGCAATATCACGACCCAACCCCGGCACAGGTAGAGGAAAACGCATAGGAGGAATTGGACCGAATCATGTTTCCATGGCGAAGCACGAAGGGACGGATGAACAATTACCGTCACTGCGCAGCAGAGATTGTACGCGAGGATTGGGTATACAACTACCAGAAACCAAAAAAGAGCAAGCAGCAGTTGCTGTTTGCTCTTTTTTACCAAATCTCTTTTGCAGCAGCAATCGGCCGCTGCAAGCTCAGAAAATACAAGTATAGATGCATCAAGAGGGAAATGCAGTTTTTCCTTTCAAGCGTATACTGTGCCAGCCATGTCTACGTATTCTCCATAAACCAGTTGCTTTCTAATGGGGTAGGTGTTAACAATGTGTCCGGACGAACTTGGGGGCCGTGAAAATCGCTGCCGGCACTCACATGGAGTTCATATCGCTGGGCGAGCTTCAGATATGCTTGTACCATCTCTGACGTATGGCGCGGATAATAGCATTCCAAAGCGTCTAAGCCGCAGTTCCGAAGCCAGTGAAGTGTGGCATCCAGTTTCTCAGAAGAAAAGCCCAGCTGATAGGGATGAGCCAGAACTGCTTTGCCGCCGTCTTGATGGATAACGTCAATACAGGTGCGGGCATCCGCTTTAAAACGTTCAATGCGTTGATACTCATCCGTATCCAGATAGCGGTCAAATGCCTCACGAATGGAGGAGACATAGCCTCGGCGGAGCATCACCTGAGCGAAGTGGGGACGAGCGATGATGTTGCCGCCGGCCAGCGTTTCTACTTCTTCCAGCGAAATATTTATCCCTTTTTCGTGAAGAAAGTCGATGATGCGGTATTTCCGCTCCTCTCGTCCATCCTGAAGCCTTTGACACAGCAGAGTCAGCTGTGTACAGTCGGAGCGAAAACCCAGCCCTAGAATGTGCATATGCCGGTCCTCTTTGGCGCCCAGCTCCACCCCGCGCAAAACGGTTATACCGCATCGTAGCCCGGCCTGACATGCTTCTTCTACACCAGCGACCGTGTCATGGTCGGTAAGAGCCATAACGCCGATACCGGCGTCTTTGGCTTTTTGCACCAGACATGAGGGGGAATACTGACCGTCGGAGGCCGTGGAGTGGGTATGAAGGTCAACCATCTGCACCATCGCTTACACCTCGTTCTGAGGTTTGACCGCCACAATGCGGATGACCGGCGGATCGTCATTGCCATAGGGCGCAAAGCCGGTTTGCTCTTTGGCATATTCCACACGGAAACCTCGTTTTTCCAGTGAACCCACCAGCTCATCCCGAACGATGAAACGGCGATAGTGATTGTCATAAAAGAATGCGTTGCGCTCCACTGCTTTGCCTTTGCCGTATAAAGGATCATTGACGCTGCGCACTTCGATAAAGAACTTTCCACCCTGTTTCAGCGCACGGAACATGGTTTGCAGCAGCATAGCCTCCTGCTTTTGGTTGATGGCGTGAATGGTAAAACGGCTGTAGGCATAGTCGTAGCTCTCCGATTGATATGTGTCGCTTGCAATAAAGTCGCTGCACAGAAAACGTGCGTTTCTTACGGGCTGTTGATTGAGCTGGTCAATGGCGGAGTGAGACAAATCAATTCCCACTACCTGTATTCCCTGTTTTGCAAAGAACAGCGCATCCCGTCCGTTACCGCAGCCTAAATCGACCAGCGTTTTGCCCGGTTCTACCAATGTGGCGACATACTGTGCAAAAGGTGAAGGCGCCGTTGAGCAAATGCGATTGTGATAATATTGGTTCCAGTACGCGGTGTTATCAATGGGATTCTCAACGATGTTGGGATAAAAAACGCGTTCGATGTTCTCGACTAGCTCCAAAGGCGTGCAGTCTCCGTCGTTTTGAAGGATGAGATCCGGATGCCTGGGTTCATCAAAGGGCAAATCCACGCCCACTACATTCTTGCCCGCGGTATACAGGCCCTTCTGGTTGCGCTGAATGAGCGTTTCTTTTCTGACCCGAATATAAATTTCTTTGTAGTTGGGAATGTTGGCCCGGTTCCAGCAGCGCACAGAGTCAAACATGGCTATGGAGCAGCACACCACATCGATGCCCTGATCGGAAAGCAGTTTGCATACACGGAAAATGCGCCTTGCCCAGCGCAGACGTTCTTCCTGCGTATATCCCACATCCTCGCCGAAGGCCACGCGGATTTCGTCGCCATCCAGATAAACTGCGTTGGATTTTGTGGCTTTCAAGCGGCGGTAAAACAGGCCGCCGACCGTGGTTTTACCCGCGCCTGACAGGCCGGTAAAAAAGTAAACCGTTCCCTTGTTTTCCATTACCGACCCTCCTTAGTGATACACAGGCTGCTCCAGCAGCACCGGATTGAGCTTCAGTTTTTTCATCAGACGCAGCGGCTGGGCATTGGCGTTGACAAATTGGGGCGTCTGCATCAGCATGCCGATCACCCGCATGCGATTCTTGGCATAGCGCTCCAAGTACTCCTGCGCGATGCGATCGCTTTGCTCTGTCGACCTTACGACTTCATCATCGCAAATGACCGCAAAATTTCGTTCGGTAGCATCCTTATAAGACTGGAAGATGGCATGATCCAAATGCTGAAAGCCTTTCAGCTTTTCGTTTATCAGCTCCATATCCACGGTTTCGCCATGATAATAGTGAAAGTCATAACCGTATGTTTCGTATATATCCCGCATGAAATACTCCAGCAGGAAACGGTCGTCATCGTTGACATATTCATCATAGGTGCGGTAAATTGCGGCAGGGTCAAAGCCCAGATCGTTGCCCGGCAGGGATTCCGGATTCAGTCCGCTTTGTCCGGAGCAGTAGGTCATGCTTTCGGTATAGGGAATGTCGAGAAATTCTGCCAAGGCGGTAAATGTGGCTTGGGGATTGAGTTTCCCGTCCTCAAACCGCACCAGCATGCTATCTCGGAAAAGTCGATCCCATTGGTCCACCATGAAAGTGCGGTTCAGCAGACGTTCTGTAAACACATCCGTGATGACGTGCTTTTTTCCCTCTTCCTCTGTTCTTTTGCTCATAAAACGCACGGTAGCGCCATAGCTGGTGGTAGGGCGCCGGATTGGCGTGAATGTCTTGATGTATTTGAATTGGCGGAACAGGGGAGAATGGGAGATCTTTTGATAAATATCCGACGTGAGGATTGCCTGATTTTTCGGCTGGTCATAGTCAATGCGGCACAGGACATTGGAAAAGTGGGGCTGGAACAGCAGCGCCGGGACAATACGGGAATTGCCGCGGATATCGCCGCTGACGGTATCGGAATTTAAGAAAAGTGTCACCAGACAGTCTTTATCCGTCGGGTTAGGGATCTGTGCCAGCTCCCGCACGATATAAGAGGGGCTTTTGAGGGACACGTCCTTTGCCTGTTCGCGCTGCTGATGAATCAGCTCTTCCATTTTATTAAACATGACGGATTCATACGCAAGAAGATTGGGGTGCCCATAGAGAATTTCGTTGAAAAAGTCGCCGCCGTTATGGGTGGAGAGCTGCGTGTGCCAGATGAGTCGATGCACCTCCCGGATTCCAATCGGCTTGACAGGGAACTGGCTGTAATCAATGCCGAAACGAGCCTGAAAGTCGATGGGATATTGGTTGATTTCCTCCTCCGTCAGAAAGACAAACTTTTTATCTTTCAGCAGCCCGGAAAAATCCAAACTTTGGAGATACGCGCAAAATTGCATCCAATCGGTATAGTGCAGGTAGATGTGATTCTCCCGGCCTACCCATTCGCTTTTGCGCACGTTGTCATATAAATATTCCAGTTGATATTGAGAATAAACATCCTTGGCAAGGATGGGGTTTTCCAAATCTTGAAAGAAGTATCGGTCAATCACCGGATTGTCAAAGTTGACATACTCGCCAAACCGGTTTTCGGCCTTAAAATAGGGGACATATCCCTTGTCGTCAAAGGGGAAAAACAGAATGGGCAGCGTATCAAAGGCCGGAAAATCCTTTTGAAACAGGTAAGGATAGTGGCCCAGCGCGCGGCAGTTACGTTCATAGAGCTTTTTCTGCTTCTGGACATTGGGCAGATAAAAGGCCTGCATCATCAGATTCATCAGATTTGCCTGAAATAGTCCTCGGTTATATAGAGATACAAAGGTTGTAAAGGAGATTTTATAGTCTCCCTCGGCGAAAAAGATATAGGAGGCAGCCTCCAGTTCTTCCTGCGGTTCCAGTTCTTCCGCTTTCTCAAGTGCCAGGAAGTAGGCTTGCATCGCTGCTTCCTTTTTGTTCAGCTGCACCAGCTTTCGGGCCAGCAAGAGGGTTTTTGTCATGACGAGTTCTCCTTATTTCACCATATAGAAGGGGGGCCGGGCAGAAACCCAGCCCCCACATACATCGGGTGTTTTTGAATCCGTGTGGAACCGCTATGCTTACTGCAGCAGCTGCAGAACGCCCTGCGGAACCTGATTGGCCTGCGCCAGCATTGCCTGAGCAGACTGAACCAGAATGTTGTTCTTGGTGTAAGCCATCATCTCGTCGGCAACGTCGGTGTCGCGGATGGTGGACTCAGCATCCTGAATGTTCTCCGTCATGACGGACAGGTTGTTGATGGTGTGATCCAGACGGTTCTGGGTAGCGCCCAGCGTACCGCGGACAGAGGATACGGTGTTGATCGCATTCTTGATGGTGTCAACCGCAGCCTGTGCACCGTCCTGCGTGCTGATATTCAGGCCCGCAATGCCAAGGGAATTGGCATGCATGTCCTGAATGTCTACGGTGAGCTGGTTGAAATCATCGCTCGTGTCACCGATCTGGAGGGTCAGGCCCTTACCGACAATCGGTTCGCCCTTGGTGGTATCCACGGTAGACACACCAATATAGCTGGCCAGCTTATCCATGGTGGTCATATCAGTGGAGTCCTTAGCGGACTGGAGCTGCTGCAGGCTGATCTTGCCGGTATTGGCAACATGACCAACCGAGAAGGTGGTGTTATCCTTAGCAGCCTGAGTCAGAGCGCTTGCGATTTCTTCCTCGGTAGCGTTAGCGTCTACCTTTACCGCACCAGAGACATTAGCAAATGCGCTGTCATCGCCGACAGCGATGGTATAGGTCTGGTCGCCCAGTGTGATCTTGCTGCCGTCGGTGAGCTTGCCGGACAGGTCGAGCACGGTGTTGGCCAGCTGATTCGGCGTAACCAGATCGTTGACCACAATATTGACCGAGCCGACGTTAATCGAGCCGCTGGTACCATTGTCATAAGCGTCTGCGCCGGCAACCCAAGCGGTAGAGGCTGCAGCAGCCATTGTGCCAGTGCCAGTGCCCTTGGTATATGCAACATTGGTGACCTTGGCGGTATTGGCGCCCTTCTCTACGCTGGTGAACGTGAGCGTGTTCGTAGCAGTGCCAACAGTGAAGTAATCACTCAGCTTATACGTCTTGCCGTCCACGCTTGCAGTAGCAGCTTGGAGCGCAGTTTTGATGGTGCCAATAGTAGCGTTCTGAGCCAGACTTGCAGCCTTAAAGGTCAAGCTCTTGCCGTCCGTCAGCTGAATAGTGACTTCCATGGCAGCGTCGCTGGTAGCAGCACCGCCTGCAGTATAGGCACCGGTGGTGTAAACGCCGGAAGTAGCGGCGACTGTGCTTCCCTTCACACCCGTGAAGCTTACGTCATAGTGCGCGTTGATAGACTTATCGGGTACAGCATCAGCGGTGAATTCCAGCTTGGAACCGTTTGCCTTGGCGGTGTAAGCAATACCGTCCAGAGTAACCTGCTTGCCGTCGAGCAGCTTGGCAAGATCGGCTGCTTCCAGCTTGTCGCCGTTCTTATATCCAGCAGTATTAAAGTCACCTGCAGCAATCGAAGCCGTTTGACTGCCGATGGTAAGCGTAAAGGTGTCGGCAGTTGCGGATTTTACGACATGGCTCAGGCCGTCCAGTTCAACCGAGAAGGAGGGCAGCTGGCCTGCATCGGCATTGGTCTCCAGCATGGTGTTGGTGCCAGCGACGCCGGCTGTGCTGGCAGCAGCCTCGGGCAGCAGCAGACCCTTGATGTCGGCAGCGCTCAGGGCATTGTAGCTGGCCTTTACGGTGCCGGAGGACATGGTGCCATCGAGCAGGTTGATGCCGTTGAAGTTTGCGGAATCGGCGATGCGGTCGATTTCCTCCAGCAGCTGGTCAACTTCCTTCTGCAGGTTGGCGCGGTCGGTGTCGTTGTCGTAAGTGCCGTTTGCAGACTGGTTCGCCAGCTCGACCATACGGTTGAGCATGTCATGTACTTCGGTCAACGCACCTTCAGCGGTCTGCACGAGGGAGATGCCGTCCTTCGCGTTCTTCTGCGCGGTTTCCAGGCCGGTAATCTGAGCGCGCATCTTTTCGGAAATGGCAAGGCCGGCAGCGTCGTCGCCTGCGCGGTTAATCTTGTAACCGGAAGACAGCTTCTCCAGGTTCTTGGAGAGCGCGCTGGTGTTAGTTGAGTAGTTGCGGTAGGCGTTCATCGCCATAATGTTGTGTTGAATACGCATACTAGGTTCCTCCTAAATCTGATTAATGTGACAGGGCCATCCTTTTGCCCCAGCACAGGTCGTGGAGCGCCGCCGGGTCTCAGGCAACCGGCCGGACTGCCCGAAATCTATTGGCGCATGTAATCTATTTCAGCCGACCCGTCGGTCGGATGAAAACAAAATTATGTTGGATTCTCGTGGACTGCCCGAAAATACGGGCTTCGGGCGCGCCGCCGTGAAACGCAGCGGGTTGCCGTCTTTTGTTCCCATCGGCTGCGTCGGAAACGCTGATCGCATCGGAAGATAGGACTCTTTCGATCCGATCAACGCCTCCGCGCCGCAAGCGAATGGGCATACACCGGTGTCCCGACCGGTATGATGGTTCTGTGAGAAGGTCAGGCGGAAATGCGCCGACCTTGGTTTTCGTAATATTGTGCGAGGCCCTGATTCCGCAGGTTTTCTGCGGCATTGCTGGCGCGCATAAGCACTGCACCACAGGAAGGACATTGCCAGCGACGTGCATCTGCGGCAAGCGCATCGTTGACTGCACCGCAGCGGTGGCAGGTCTTGGCGGATGGGAAGTATTTTTCCACCACGATATACGGCTTGCCCATACGTTCCAGCTTGTATTGCAGGTATGTGCGGAATTGTCCATAGCCCGCATCCATCACATTGCCGAGTTGGAGCGTCTGCGACATCTCCACCAGATCGGTATCTTTCACACACACGGCGTCCCAGGCGTTGGCTATCCGCCGGCTCTCCTTGTGAATGAAATCTTTTCGCTGGTTGGCGATGTGCTCATACAGGCACTGAAGTCTGTGAAGCTGCTGCTCGTAGTTTTTTGAGCCGCGCTGCATCTGTGCAAGCCGCTTTTGCATCCGCCCGAGCTTGTCTTGCGAGCGGTGTATCCAGTGCGGTGCATCAGCGGCGCGTCCGTTGCTGTCTATGTAAAAATGGGACAGGGAATAATTCAGTCCCAGCGTGGTTTCTTGTGTCGGTTGTACCGTTTTGGGTGGTTTTACCGCATACTCAAATGTCAGTGAGCAGAAATACTTACCGGACGGGCTTTTGCTGACCGTCGCAGTTTTGAGCTTCCACCAATGCAGCGGCTTGCGGTATAATCTGGCTTTTACGATTCCGGCCTTGGGAAGTCGGATTCCGTTGTCCGTCAGATAGATGCTTGCGCCTTTTCCGGACGGGTAGTATTGGCAATAGATGGTATAGCTGCTTTTGCAATGCTTTTTCTTTTTGTAGGCAGGATGCCGAAAACGATCCGGATGATCGAAAAACTGCTGAAAAGCGCGACGCAGGTTCTGATGCACCGAAATCAGTGCGCCGCAATCAACTTCTTTCAAAAAAGGTGCACTTTTTTTGTATTTGGCTGGGGTAGGGATGAAATGTACATCGGTTTCCGCATAAAATCGCGCCTGATCGGTCAGCATCCGGTTCCACAGATAGCGGCAGCAATCGAAGGTTTTATCAAACAGCGTCGCCTGTGCAGGTGTGGGATAGAGCTGCACTTTGATGGTGGTGTTGCGGATGATGATTCCGTTTTGACTCTGTGCCATCGGGTGCTGCACCTCCTTGTCCCATACTGGTTTCGGCAAGTTCAAGCCGCTTGAGCTGCGCGCGTGCGGCCTGCTGAACCTCCGGCAGCGATTCTAACTCATCCAAAATTGTCCGAAGCTGCTGCACTGCGTCCGCGCGTGTCGCAGCTGCCTTCCGTTGGGCGGCAAGACGCCGCACATGCTTGGCACGTTTGCGTGCTTCCTGTCTATCGAAAAATTCACCTACGCTTTCCGGTCGGGGAGAACCGTCTCGCTCACGCACTTCTCCGCGCATGATGGGCAGTTCCCGGGGCGCTTGAATTGCAAGCCGAAATTGGGAACCTGAGCGCTGGAACACCTGAATGACCACGTTTTCACCGATGGTGATGTATTCTCCCGATTTGATTTGCAATGAAAGCACGATGGACTCCTCTCTTGATTCCAATATCTGGATATTGTTCCTAAAAGTATAGCTTTTGGGGCATGCTCCCAATTTTGATTTTTTTAAAAAAACAGTCTTAACTTTTCGATTAAACATCCGATTTAATCAATAGATGTCAAAAGTAATACTGTATTTTTAGCGTTACAAAAACTATACTTTTTGTAACAGGCTGTGGGTTTAAACCGTCGAAAATGTGCGCAAAAAAAGAGATTCCCGATAAAATGGGAATCTCTTTTTTTATATGTATCATGATAGTTGGAGCGCGCATGTTTCTCGATTGCATATAAAAAACGCTGCCGAATGGCGGCGTTGCAGAAAATGCGACTGTATACAAAAAATAAAGCCTGACGTTGATAAACGCCAGGCTTCGTAAAATTCAAATTTTCATGGGACTTAGCTGTTCGATGACTTGGAACGCGGAATGACCAAGCACAGCGTCCGCAAGCACAACTGGAGCGGTTCACAGAAGAGAGGAAAAATTTTCGTTAACTGCAGCGGCCGCATAATTCACAGGCGGAGGGGGTGACGGCGCAGCCACCCAGCGCGGTTTCCCGCAGCTCGATGGGGATGCGCCGTCCTACGGCATACATGGTTGCCAGCATTTCATCGAATGGAATCAGCTGATGAACTCCGCTGAGTGAAAGTTCGGCAGCAATCAGTGCGTTGGCAACGCCGGCGGCATTTCTGTTCTGACAGGGGTATTCCACCAGACCGCCAACAGGATCACAGACCAGTCCCAACATGTTCATTAGAACAGTGGAGCCCGTGTCCAAACTTTGTTCCGGTGTGCCGCCCATTAACTCTACTGTGGCAGAGGCCGCCATTGCAGCTGCAACGCCGATTTCAGCCTGACAGCCACCCACGGCACCGGCGACGGTTGCATTGCGCATGGCCAAATAGCCGATGGCACCTGCATTAAACAGCGCGTCAATAAGGCGTGCATCAGAAATTTTATAGCAATCCTGCAGTGCCAATAATAAACCGGGCACCACACCGGCCGAGCCGGCAGTGGGGGCAGCTACGATGAGGCCCATGGATGCATTGACCTCCAGTACCGCTACCGCGTATGTCATGGCTTTGACCAGAACATCGCCGCAGATTGCCTTGCCCTTGGCTGCATGAGCGGATAGCTTTTTGGCTTCTCCGCCAATCAGGCCACCCATGGACTTAGTTGGGCTTTTCAGCGGCTGCGTGGCGGAATTGCGCATAATCTCCAGTGCGCGCGCCATACGGTGATCCACCATATCACGGGTTGTTTCACCCAAAATGCATTCCCGACGACGCATGATCTCGGAGATCAGGCATTGTTCCTGCTGGCACAACACCAGCAGTTCTTTGGCAGATTTGAAATCCATATATTTTCTCTCCCTACGGTTCTACAATCATTACGTCATGCACATGGGGGTGGTTGCGCAGCGGTTCGGCAATGCCCTCCGGGAACCGGCCGTCGGATTCGACGATGGTATAGGCAGTGTTGCCTTTGGACTCGCGGAACAGACGCATAAAAGCAATATTGACATTGCTGTCGCTGAGGACCTTAGTGATATGTGCTACGACACCGGGCTTGTCCTGCTGGACGACGATAACCGTGCTGTAATCGCCGGTAAAATCCACCGAGACTCCGTTGATGCGGGAGATGCGTACCTTGCCTCCGCCCAGCGATTCTCCGCGCACAGTCATCGCTTGTCCACGGGTGTTTTCCATGAGGATATCCACCGTGTTCGGGTGTATGTCTGTTTCGGATTCGCACGGAGTGAAACTGTAGGCGAGTCCGCGCTCCGCGGCAATCTGGAAAGAATTGCGGATGCGGATATCATCCGTATTAAAACCCATCATACCGCCCAGCAGTGCGCGATCGGTGCCATGGCCATGATAGGTTTTGGCAAAAGAACCATAAAGGGTAAAGTCCACTTTTTTCAGCGGTGGAGCAATCATTTTGTGCGCCAAAAAAGCGATGACGGCAGCTCCTGCTGTATGGGAGCTGGAGGGGCCGATCATATTCGGCCCCAAAACATCGAAAACACTGACAAAGGACATGAATGTTCTCCTTACCTGATTGCAGAATAATCAGGATTTTGCGGGATTTTTGTTAATGAATTTCTGATAAATGGTATCAACAATAACGCCGATCGCATTATCGCCGGACACGTTGCAGGCCGTGCCGAAGGAGTCCTGTGTGATATACAGAGCGACCATGATGGCGCAGATCGGACCGCTGGGGTCGCCGGCTTCCGCGCCGAAAATCATGTACAGGAAGGGGAGTGCGGTCATGATGGAGCCGCCGGGTGCGCCGGGGGAAGCGATCATGGCAATGCCAAGCGTCATGACAAAGGGAACTACGGTCGCGATGCTGATGGGGATCTGATTCATCAGGCAGACAGCGGTTGCACAGGCTGTGATGGTAATCATCGAGCCGGCCATATGGATGTTGGCGCACAGCGGAACAACGAAATTGCGAATTTCCTCGGAAACACCGTCCGCTTCCGCACACTGCAGATTAACCGGGATAGTTGCGGCAGAGGACTGCGTACCAAGCGCGGTAGCATAACCGGGGATCTGGTTTTTAATAAGGGTGAAGGGGTTTTTCTTGCTGACAGCACCTGCGATGGTGAATTGAATGACGATGCAGATAAGATGCATGATGATGACGACAAGGAATACCTTCCATAGGATGCCCAGAATTGCAAAAGTTTTACCGGATTTGGTCATATCGGTGAAAGTACCGCAGATGTAAAGCGGCAGCAGGGGGATGATAACCGAATGAAGCACCTTGTCAATGATACCGGAGAAGTCGCTGACACCGTTGTACAGTGTGTCTCCGATGGTTTTGCCGCGCAGCGAGGATAGACACAGGCCGAGCACAAAGGCCAGTACAACAGCGGAAAGCGTATCCAGCAGAGGGGGAATGCTCAGACTGAAATAGGTTTCCAGAGAATTTTCGGCTGTCGCAGCGATTTGCTCCAGCGCATCGGGACTCATAAAGCTGGGGAACAGATTGTGCGCCACAAAATAGGAGGCCGAGCCTGCGAGCAGCGTAGAACCATAGGCGATGATTACGGTGATGAGCAGCAGTTTTCCCGCGCCGTTTTTCAGATTGGCGATACCCATAGTAACATAGGCGAGGATCATCAGCGGTATAACAAATGATAAGAAGGTACTGAAGATTTTGGATGCAGTCACCACGATGCGACAGAACCATTCCGGCAGGAACTGGCCGAACAGGATACCGATGATGATAGCGATGATGAGCTTGGGGAGCAGGCCGAGTTTGAATTTTTTCTTGTCCATGAGCGAAACAACCTCCTATAATTTTGCTTAAATTTCCCTTGACCCTTTGATGATTTTAGTATATTCTGTTTATAAAGATAAGTCAAATTCATAAATTTAATCTTATCGTTTAAAAAAATTAATAATAAAATGATGCATAAAAAAAGAGGCGCATATTTATGGAATTACGCCAACTCAGCACGTTTATCCGAGTCGCTCAATTCAAAAGTTTTTCCAAAGCGGCGGAAAGCTTGGGATATTCGCAGTCCGCAGTGACGGTGCAAATCCATCAGTTGGAGGAGGAACTGCACACTCGCTTGTTCGATAGGATGGGGAAGCGCATTGCGCTGACCGATCCGGGTATGCAGTTTCTGGAACGGGCGTATGAGGTGCTCAATGAGGTGAACAAAGCAAGGCTTTCCGTTTCAGATGGAGGGGAGCTGCGCGGACGGCTGCATATCGGCACGATTGAATCCCTGTGCTTTTTCAAGCTGCCTGCCGTACTGAGATTGTATTGGGAAAAGCATCCGCAGGTTGTCATTCGTGTGACGACGGGAGAACCGGAGAATTTGATAGCGCAAATGGAACGCGGCGAATTGGATATGATTTATATTTTGGATGAGCCGCAGTATAATAATGATTGGCGTAAGCTGATGGAACAGCGTGAAAAAGTGGTATTTGTGGCGTCTGCCTCGCTTGGAGCGGAGCTGCGAGAAATTCCTGATTTGAAGGTGGAGCAGCTGCTGGATAAGCCGTTTTATCTGACGGAGCGCGATGCGAACTATCGACGGGTACTCGACCGGTTTCTCGCTTCACGCGAGACGATACTTACGCCGTTTCTGGAATGCAGCGACACCTCTTTTATCATTAAAATGCTGGAGATCAACCGGGGCATTTCTTTTTTGCCGTGGTATGCAGTGGAGCAGAGCGTACGACAGGGAAAATTATCGCTGCTGAACGTCACAAATTTTCATGCTTCGTTGTATCGTCAGATATTTTCCCATAAAGAAAAGTGGCATACCCGTGAGATGAATGAATTTGTGCGTTTGGTAGAAGAGATTAACCGCTGAGTGAGGGCGGTGACACTCAACCACGCCTGTGCGATATGAGAATCGAGCAAGATACTATCAGATAAAAGTGTCATCTATGGTCAATACATAAGTCCGCTGCAATATCGCTTTTTTGGTAACGATATGATGCAATTTGCAGGTTTTGCGATGTTGATTCTGGCGCTATTTGTCAAATTGCGTATGCCGGATTGGATGATGCTGCTTATATGCACGGGAATGCCTCTGTCAGGCGCATGTTTGAACGGTACAGATGTGGGAAATCCTTTTGGTATAGTAAAGCACCCCACTTGTTATTCAGTATAATATACTGTCTAACAAGTGGGGTGCAGTTCAATCATCGATGGCGTTTTTATTTATTTTGTTTTATTGCAATGATATAAGCCGGTTTGGTTATCGTTCGATGCAAACAATCTGTACCGACCCTGCTTCGCATTCGTAATAGGTCAAATCTCCGCCAGCAGAATATGTTTTCCCATCATAGGTAAAATCATGTCCATATAGATCCGGCCCACTGATAGAATAGAACTCATCTTTGTTGTCTTTCATTTTCTCGTATACACTTTCCGGGATGTCCACCGTAAGAGTCACATGTCCGGTGGAATCGGTCTTAATCTTCTTTACCGCAGTGGTTTCCGGGAACGAATCGTCGTAATCATTGCTCGGATTCGGCCGATTTGCAACAACCCGTAATTCAAGATCTGCCGGATAAATGTACCGGTTATTCTTAATATCATAGAACTTGAGTTCAACCGAAACAGTTACCGGTGTACCCGGAAAAGCGTCTACCTGCGCCTGATAGTCCGGATTTACCTCATCGTAATCCAGCGTCTCGTATGCCTGTTTGTATTCACTGTTGTATTCCGGCGGTGCCGGCTCATCCGGCTCCTCACCGTCATCATAGCTTTCGGTGGTGATAATATCGACGCGCTGGTTTTCTCCGTCCCATGTGACATTGAAGTCAAAGGCATCGGCCACATCACGCAGCTTGTAGTAGTTGTTGCCGTTGATCTCAAATCCCGTCAAGGACGCCGGACGGCCATCCTGATACACCCATGCCGTAGAAAGATTTGCCGTCTGCGTTCCGGCCGGAATCGTTTCCAGCTCACCGCCTACCGTCGTGTATGCCTTGTCGTCAGTCAGATCAATACGGTTCTCCGCGCCGTTCCAAGTGACCTCAAACTGTGCGTCCGTGCCGTTGAGAATCGCTGCGATGTCACGCAGCTTAAAGAAGTTATTACCGTTGATCTCGTATGCTGCGACATTCGCTTTCTCGCCATCGACGTACACCTTATGGGTGGACGGCGTAGCCGTAGTCGATACAGCTCCCGCCGACGCGATCAGCGCGAGCGCAAGACCTGTTGAAAGAATTACTTTTTTCATTTTGCTTTCTCCTCTACCATTGCGTTTTCACCGACTATCTTTATCACGATAATAAGTGTTTTCTCCTCTATTATCTTTTTCTTTCTGTATCTCTACAAAAACACACTGAAGTATAATACATTGGATTTTTCTGTTTTTCTTATTTTATAGTATCAATATCTGCAATAGTTTTCAAGATACAACATGCACAATGTTATAATAATCAGCCTATCGAGAAACCCGGTTCATGCATCAAGCGTGGACCGGGTTTCTGGCGTATAGGGGCCAAAGAAGTATAAAAGTGAAAGGGGAACACTTCTCCTTCCACAACCAACTGGCCAGTTTTTTCAAATTCATGGCAGCGAATTTGAGCTTCACCCAGTTGGACAATTGGGCCAAGCCTCTGTACTGCGAATAACGTATGGCGTGTTTTTCCTTGGCGTCGTAAAAGACCCGCTCAATGGTCTCCTTTCGCCGCTTGTACAGTTCTCAGCATTTCGGAATATAGCGGGTGTCATCCGCTAAGTCCTCGTAATCTCTCCAGATGTGCCGTTGTACCGTTTTGACACAGTCTTTGGAATGAGTACACAAATGTCGGGTGGGACAGTTGACCAGATATTCGGATCACGCCTGCCGCTTCTCGGTCAGTTGCATTTGTACGTCCGGCACAAGTCGGCCTTTTTCCGGTTCTTTGAGTGCATTGCGCTTGTTTTTCAGATGCAATAGCCGAGCGCTGTCTAAATGCCGCCTTTGATGGCATCGATATCGGTGTTTCCGCGCCGTTTACCTCTTCCACTCATTCTTTGCGTTTTTGCTGATAGAGATAGTTGGACAGCCCGCAGAGTAGGGAGGAAATAGATAATTTCTGTGCTGATTTGTTTTCTGTTTGCATCAGATGTTCTTGCGGTTCCGGACTTCGCTTTTATAGAGCATATCAAGTGTGCGGTTTTATTGTATCATTCCAGACTCTTTTTGTATGCCAAGGTGTTTGCAAGGTAAAATAAGAATATACTTTGCGAACGGAGGCTGTCGAAATGAATGAACGCAGATTGACATGGGAGCAAATCACCAACTATGGCCGGTATTTGCGTGGGATGGAGCGCAGCCGAGGTACAGTAGAAAAATATCTGAGAGATGTACAGGCATTTATGCTGTGGTCTGACGGCAAGGGGATAACCCGAGAACTGGCAGCAGACTGGAAAGAGCACCTTCGCGTCCAAGGATACGCACCGTCCACGGTCAATTCCATGTTGGCCGCGCTCAACGGTTTGTTTCGGTTTATGGGCTGGGAGGACTGCCGGGTAAAATTCCTCAAAATCCAGCGCCGCCTGCTTCGCGATCCTTCTCGGGAGCTGAGCCGCGCGGAATATGAGCATTTGCTGAAAACGGCGCGGGAACGTGGGCAAGAACGACTGGCTTTGTTGATGGAGGCGATCTGCGCTACCGGCATCCGGGTATCTGAGGTCAAATATCTGACCGTTGAGGCTGCCCGGCAGGGGAGAACGGATATTTCACTGAAGGGAAAGATTCGAACCATTTTGCTGCCGAGTAAACTGTGCCGAAAGCTGTTGAAATACGCAAAAAAACAAAAAACCGTTTCCGGCGAGATATTTCTCACCAAAAACGGAAGAAGCTTAAGCCGCCGCCAGATCTGGAGCGAGCTAAAACGTATTTGCAAGTATGCAGGGGTGGCACCATCCAAGGTCTTTCCCCACAATCTGCGGCATTTATTCGCCACGACCTTTTACCGGGTCTACAAGGATATTGTCCGGCTGGCAGATGTACTGGGCCATTCCAGCATCGATGCTACCCGTATCTATCTGGTGACCTCAGGAGCAGAACAGAGTAAACAGCTGAATCGGTTGGGGCTGATATTGTAGTCCAAATCTATATTTTGTGAATTGCCAGCAAAAAACGTTGACAATATTCTACATATATATTCTATTATATCAGTATATTTTTGGGAAAGCAAGCGAATTTTTCTAAAAGAGGGCGCAAAAAGGTGTAGGAGTACAATACATCTTGGACAGTTGAATAAAAAAGGGATGAAGGATAGGGCCACATCGGTTAAAGTTGAGTT
>NZ_CAXTXI010000017.1:0-41699 GCF_964248325.1 Agathobaculum sp. Marseille-P7918
CATGAAGGATATGGCCCCCTCTCGTCAAGTTAAGTGTCGCAACTCAACTTTAACCGATGTGGCCCTATCCTTCATCCTTTTTTTATTCAACTGTCCAAGATGTATTGTACTCCTACAACTCTATTTCACGATGCATTTTGAGGAATTCTTGACAGGAAAGGATTTCGATGATACTATTATTTAATAGAAAATTGCGTTTTGCGGGAGGGATCTGGTTGGCTGTTATGCGTCTGAATGAAGAGGCCGAATGCTGCGAAGAACATGTCATTCACACGGATGCTGTCACACATGCACGCATTGCAATGCCCAGTGAGGAAATCACTTCCGCTGCTTCGGACTTTTTTAAGGCTTTTTCCGACAAAACTCGTCTGCGTATTTTAACTGCGCTGGTGACAGAAGAACTGTGTGTTTGCGATATTGCTTCTCTATTAGGAATGAGCCAATCTGCAATCTCCCATCAACTTCGTTTTTTGAAACAAGCACGTCTTGTAAAAAGCAGAAAAAACGGCAAAACCGTGTATTATGCGCTTTGCGATGACCATATTCAAGTTATTTTAGCTCAAGGCATCGCACATGTGCAGGAGGGATAGATGAATGAGTGACAAGAAAAACCGTCTTGCAGAGCAATCAAAAGAAGATCGTCTCGATCAGAATGGTGCATTGCCGGAGTCGGACATTGGAAATACTTCGGCGCATGGGAAAGAGGAGGACTTGCCTTCTCCTACCGAACTATTAAATGACCTTCTGGCTGGACTGGAAGGCGGGATGCACAGCTCTGAACAGGTTGTACAACAGCCCGCTCCTGCTACCGCCGAGCAGTCTGGCGATCAGCCGGTATTGGATGCTGTGGAAGCGGATACTGATAATCAGGCAGAGGAACAGATGCCAGGTCAGGCTGAGATAATCGAGGAAACAGATGAATCAGAGCCTGTTGCTGAGCATATCAGTACGGCCCCAGAAGCTGAAGCCGATGAGAGTGAGTTCGAAGCGGACGACGCAGAAGAAAATGCTGCAATCAAGCCTGTTACCGAAACTGCATTGACGGTTTCTCCCAACGGTACCAACGGCACAGAAGGTATGACGCTGATGGAACGCGCGCAATATCACGCGCGAATGCGTCGCCGAGAGCAGACACGCCTGCGTCGTGAAAGTGCCAAGCGCGGTGCGTCCGGAGCAGAAATCCCATATCAAGCAATGACGCCGATGGATATGCGGTTTACCTTGATTCGTTTGGCAATTGCCGCAATCTTTTTGATTTTCGGTGTATTTCTTCGACAAACAGCTATCGGATTCATCTTCTATCTCATTGCATATTTAATTACTGTATTGCCGATTGTTGTAAAAGTGGCGCACAACTTTACTCACGGCAAGTATTTTGATGAATATTTGCTGATTTTCATTGCATCACTGGGTGCATTTCTTCTGGGAAATCGGCCTGAAGCAAGCGTAGTATTGATTCTGCACGGCGTAGGCAAAATCGCTAGCGACTTAGTTTTAGCCTCAACGCACAAATCCCTTACAAAACAGACCGGTTTTATTCCGGAGCATGCGTCGGTAGTGAATATGCAGGGAGAAGAACGACAGGTCTCTCCCAATGAAATAAAAATCGGCGACTTTGTACTGGTTCGTTCGGGCGAGCGCGTACCGATCGACGGAATTGTATTGCGTGGCGAAGGCACCGTAGATGATACCGTATTAACCGGTGACAACGAGCCGGTGCAGATTTCTAAAAACGCAAAGGTCTTGGCTGGCAGTTTATATACCGGTTCTCTTTTGCTCCTGCGGGCTGTGGCCCGTTTTGATGATTGCGCTTTCAATCAAATCATGCGCGTACAGGAAGAGGGGAAGGAGCGAAAGGCAGCGCTCGAAGACAGTGTAGCGCATGGCGCTGCACGAATCATTCCGGTCATCATTGTCTTGGCAATACTGTTGTCTATCATTCCGCCACTCTTTAATTCCGGTACGTCCATGGCAAATTGGATTTATCGTGCGTTGACCATTTTGGTAGTCTGTTGTCCTACCGCACTGTCTGTTTCGGTTCCGCTTTGTTTCTTGTGCGGCAGCGGCAGATTGATGCAAAAGGGAATTCATGTAAAAGGCAGTGAAGCGATTGAAAAAATGGCTGAGCTGCGCATGGTTGTGTTTGATAAAACCGGTACCTTGACGGAAGGTAACCTGCGGGTAAAAGAAATCCATGGCACACAGGACTTTAATCAGGAAAGCTGTTTGGCGTTGGCAGCGGCTGCGGAACAGTTTTCGCAACATCCGGTTGCGCGCGCTGTTGTAGCTGCTTATCCCAGTGTTCCGCAGAAAATCAGCGAATTTGAGGAATTTCCGGGTCGCGGTGTGCGGGCGCGAATTGGCAACCGCAATCTTCTGGCCGGCAATCGCAGGCTGATGGTTTCACGCGGCGTAAAGGGTGTGCCGGATATCCCGGGCACAGTGGTTTATATCGCATACGAAGGGGAATATGCCGGTGCAATCGTACTGGAGGACACTGTTCGCCCGGAAGCGGCCGATGCGATTAAAGAACTGAAAAATCAAGGTGTTCTGCGCACAGTTATCTTGACGGGTGATACAGAACTGCCTACCCATCAGGCTGCCGAAGCCATCGGAATTGATACCACGCACTTTGGATTGCAGCCGGAAGAGAAAGCCTCTAAAATGGAATTTCTCATGCGAACCATCCCGACGGACGGTACAGCAGCCTATGTTGGTGACGGTGTTAACGATATCGAGGAGCTCAAAATGGCCGATGTCGGCATTGCAATGGGCGTTGCCGGTTCCCAGCAATCCGCATCAGCGACCAACATTCTGGTAATGAGCAATGATTTGACAAGACTCAGCGACACGCTGCGCATTTGCCGGAGGACGCACAGCATTGCACTGCAAAACATGGTTGTCGTGATTCTGGTAAAAATTTTGTTAGCGCTGTTGACACTGGTGGGCGTGGCCTACATGTGGCAGGCTGTAGCTGCGGATGTTCTGCTTGCAGTACTGACGGTTTTGAATGCCGCCCGTATATTGGGCATCAAGTAAAGTGAAAAGGGGGCCATGCCGACGCAAGTCGGTATGGCCTTTTTGCCCGTTTTATGCTATAATTGATTTGTATATTGTTTTGGAGGAAAACGACTTGCATAAGAAAATGGAAGCTATTCTGTCCCGCGTGCAAAAGCCCGCGCGCTATGTGGGCGGCGAATGGGGGTCAGTGACAAAAGATAAGGCAGAGATTGATTTGCGCTTCGCCTTCTGTTTCCCGGATACCTATGAAGTTGCTATGTCACATCTCGGTTCCCGCATTCTGTATGGTCTGCTGAACGACCAAAAAGGGATTTGGTGTGAGCGTGTGTGCGCACCATGGATCGATATGGAGGCTGAAATGCGTGCCGCGGGTATTCCACTGTATGGTTTGGAAAGCGGCGATCCGCTTTATGAATTTGATATTATTGCATTTACTTTGCAATATGAATTATCGTTTACCAATATTCTCAACATGCTTGATCTTGGCGGCGTACCGGTGCTGGCCAAGGATCGCACAGACCTTAAGCATATTGTTGCCTGCGGCGGTCCTTGTGCGTATAATCCGGAGCCGCTGGTTGACTTTGTCGATCTGTTCATGATCGGTGACGGCGAGGAGATCATGCTTGAATTTACCGATTTGTATCGCAAGGCCAAGCGTGAGAACTGGAGCAAGAAGCAATTTCTGATTGCTGCTGCGCAGATTGACGGCATGTATGTGCCTTCGCTGTATGAAGTAAGCTACCACGAGGATGGCACGATTGACTGCGTCACACCAACCAACGGCGCGCCTGCAATGGTTCAAAAACGCATCGTCAAGGATTTGGATACCATGTATTATCCAGACTCCTTTGTTGTCCCGTCAACCGATATTGTGTTCGATCGTGCAATGATCGAACTGTTCCGCGGCTGTCCGCGCGGCTGCCGCTTCTGTCAGGCCGGACACACTTACCGTCCGCTCCGCACGAAGTCCAAGGAAACACTGCTGCGACAGGCCAAGGCGGTTCTGAAGAACTCAGGCTATGAGGAAATCTCACTTTCTTCGCTTTCTACCAGCGATTATGGCGATCTGTCCGGTTTGACCGAGTGCATGTTGGACTACTGCGAACCGCGGCATATCAGCCTGTCTCTGCCTAGCCTGCGCGCAGACAGCTTCAGCACAGAACTGATGCAGCGTGTACAGAAAACGCGCAAAAGCGGCCTGACCTTTGCATGCGAGGCTGGTACGCAGCGTTTACGCGACGTCATTAACAAAAACATCCGCGAGGAGGATGTTTTACACGCATGCGAAATCGCGTTTCAAGGCGGCTGGAACAATGTAAAACTGTATTTCATGATTGGTTTGCCGACCGAAACAACCGAAGACTTGGACGGTATCTCGGAAATCTGCAAAAAGGTTGCGTATTGCTGGCGCATGAATACAAACAACCGTGCGCGCGGCGTTCGTATTACGGCGTCTGCGTCGTGTTTTGTGCCCAAGCCGCAGACCCCATTCCAGTGGGACGCGCAGGATACACTAGAACAGTTTGTCGAAAAGCAGGCACACATGAAAGAAATCATGCGTACACGCAATGTAACATATAACTGGCATGACGCCAAAACCTCGGTGCTGGAGGGCGTGATCGCCCGCGGCGATCGTCGGCAGGGCGCAGCCATTTATCTGGCATGGCAGCGCGGCTGCAAGATGGATGGCTGGGATCAGTGCTTTGACTATGATAAGTGGATGCAGGCCTTTTCTGACTGTGGCCTCGATCCCGCATTCTATGCATCGCGGCAGCGCCCAATGGACGAGGTATTCCCGTGGAATCATATTGGCTGCGGTACACGCAAAGAGCACTTGAAGCGCGAATGGGAGCGTTCGCGTGAAGCGGCTATTACACCTGACTGCATGCAGCAGTGTGCAGGCTGCGGCGCAAACGCGCTGCTGGAAGGAGGTAAATGCCATGTTTAAAGCGCGGATGAAATTTGCCAAGGAGGGGAGAGCCAAGTATATCTCCCACCTTGACCTGATGCACACGATGCAGCGTGCAATGGCCCGTTGCCAGATGCCTCTCTGGTTTACAGAGGGGTTTAATCAGCATGCCTATGTGTCGGTGGCATTGCCGCTTTCGACTGGATATTCCGGCGAATGCGAGTTTTTGGATTTTAACATCACCGCAGATGCTGTGCCGGAAAATGCGGTTGAAGCGCTCAATGACGTATTCCCAGAGGGATTGCGTGCAATTGAAATTTATCCGCTTGAGGATGGCGGCATGAAGGTTGGTGCGATTGCATGGTCGCAATATCGTATCACTTGGGCCTTCGAGGACGGCATCCCGTCCGGATTTCTGCCCGCAGTGCGTGAACTATTTGGCCGTCAGAAGGTTGAAATTGTCAAGCGCAGCAAGCGAGGTGAAAAGACTGTCAACATGAAGGAACTGATGCGTGATCTGACCCTGTCCGAAGCAGATGGAGAGGTCGTTGCCGTTGTGACCACTGCTGCCGGTAACAACAACATGAGCCCGGAATACCTGACCCGTGCCATCCGTCAATATCTGCCGCAGTTCGAAATTCCGTTCTGTGCGTATCACCGTCTGAATGTGTTTACCGCGGACGGTTCCCCATTCCGATAAGAGGAGGCAAACAATGCCATCACCCGTTACCGTTTCTGAAGAACAACTGCAAAATCAGTTTACCTATATCGACGCGGTTTCTGCACTGACCCGCGGCAAGCAGCTGCGCGCCTATACGCATACGTTCGGCTGTCAACAGAATGAAGCGGATACCGAACGCATCCGCGGCATGCTGCACGAAATGGGATATTGTATGACCGACCGGCCGGAGGATGCTGATTTTATCCTGTATAATACCTGTGCTGTGCGTGAGCATGCAGAGGACCGTGCATTTGGCAATATCGGTGCGCTCAGCCACCTCAAAAAGCAGCGTCCCGATGTGGTAATTGCGCTGTGCGGTTGCATGGCACAGCAAGAGAAAAATGTCGAAAAAATCAAGAAAAGCTACCCTCAAGTCAGCTTGATGTTCGGCACGCATGCGCTTTGGCGCTTCCCGTCGCTGTTATATCGTGTCCTCACCGAGAAAAAGCGTGTCTTTGATATTGGTGGTGAGGATGATATTGCCGAAGGACTGCCGGTACTGCGCGCACAGGGGCCGAAGGCTTGGCTGTCCATCATGTATGGCTGCAACAACTTCTGCACCTATTGCATCGTGCCCTATGTGCGTGGACGCGAGCGCTCCCGCCGTCCGGAGGAAATCGAAAAGGAACTGCGAGATCTTGTGGCGGCAGGGTATAAGGAAATTACTCTGCTCGGCCAAAATGTTAACTCTTACGGCAAGGATCTCGGGCTGGATATCGACTTCGCCGACCTTTTACGGCGTCTGAACGCTGTGCCAGGTGATTTCTGGCTGCGGTTCATGACCAGCCATCCGAAGGACGCGTCGCCCCGTCTGTTTGACGCAATGGCACAATGTGAGAAAGTGGCCAAACAGCTGCATTTGCCGTTCCAATCCGGCAGTGATGAAATTCTGCGCCGCATGAATCGTCGGTATACAGCGGATGAGTATCGCGCTTTAATTGCTGATGCGCGGTCAAAAATGCCGGATATCACGTTATCGAGCGATATTATTGTCGGCTTTCCAGGCGAAACAGATGAGGATTTCGAACAGACGCTCCAGCTGGTCGAAGATGTGCGCTTTGACTTGCTGTTTACTTTCCTGTATTCTCCGCGCAGCGGAACACCTGCGGCGTCTTATGAGGATAATGCTACCCCGCAGGAAAAGCAGCAGCGTTTTGAACGTTTGCTCAAAGCACAAGACGCCATCGTCGCTGAGCGACAGGCGGCTTATCAGGGCAAAACAGTGCGTCTGTTGGTAGACGGCACTGCCAAAGGACCGGATTATCCTTTTACGGCACGTACCGAGGGAAATCTGTTGGTATGCGTACGAGGTGCAGATATCGAAATTGGTTCTTTTATCGAGGCTGAAGTCGAAAAGACCAGTCTGCGCTGCCTGTTTGCACGAAAAATATAGAAAGAGGTCGAAAAAATGGCAGAACTCACGCCCATGATGAAACAGTATTTTGAAATTAAAAACAAAAACAAGGATTATATTCTGTTTTATCGTTTGGGCGATTTCTATGAAATGTTTTTTGATGACGCCAAACTTGTTTCCCGTGAGCTGGAACTCACCCTAACCGGCCGTGATTGCGGGCAGGAAGAACGCGCACCTATGTGTGGCGTACCATATCATAGCGCAGAAGGCTATATTGCAAAGCTGGTGCGAAAGGGCTATAAAATCGCCATCTGTGAGCAGGTAGAGGACCCCAAACTTGCCAAAGGGCTGGTCAAGCGAGAAATCGTTCGGCGCGTCACGCCCGGCACAGTGGTGGAGGCCTCGATGCTGGAAGAGGAGCGCAATAACTTTCTCGGCTGCGTTTACGCGGAACAAGGCGGTATCGGCGCATGTTTTGCCGATATCACCACCGGCGAAGTCTGGGCCACTGGGTCGGATAACTGGCAGGATATTGCCAGCGAGCTTGGCCGATTTGGACCTAGAGAGGTGCTGGTCGGCGGCGCTGCCGCATCTGCAGATGCTTTTCTGACTTTTTTAAACGAGCGATTGGAAGCATTGGTTGAACCGATGCCGGAGGAGAGTTTTGACACACAGCGGGCGGCGGAACACATTCGTTCTCATTTTCATATAGAGGATTTTGACGCCGCCGGTCTTACGGATTTGCCGCAGACCATTCAGTGTTTGGGCGGGCTGCTTTCCTATCTGGAGCAGACACAGCAGGCAAGCCTTGCTGCACTCAACCATTTGCAGGTATATCATCAGGGCCAATACATGGAGTTGGATCTGATTGCACGCCGCAATTTGGAATTGTGTGAAACCATGCGAACCAAAGAGAAAAAAGGAACGCTCCTTTGGGTACTCGACCGCACAAAAACCGCCATGGGTTCCCGCCTGATTCGTCAGTGGCTGGAAAAGCCACTGTATAACCCTCTGCATATTGTGCGACGTCAGCAGGCGGTCGGTGCGCTATGCGATGATGTGATTGCTCGTTCCACGCTGTCCGATGCTCTAAAAAAGGTGTTTGATATTGAACGTCTGATTGGACGCATCACCTATGGCACAGCCAATTGCCGCGACTTACGTGCGCTTTCTTCTGCAATTGCTTGTCTGCCGGAAATCCGGACGCAGGCGGCACAATTTTCTCAGCCAATGATGCGTGAGATTACCAACAATATGGACTTGCTGGAAGATATTCATGCGCTGGTAGAACTGGCAATCGTGGACGAGCCGCCTATCTTGCTGCGTGAAGGCGGTCTTATTCGGTCCGGCTATAATGAGGAAATTGACTATCTGCGCGATTTGGCATCCGGCGGAAAAGGGAAAATTGCTGCCATCGAGCAGACTGAACGGGAAAAAACCGGCATCAGCAAGCTGAAAATCGGCTATAACCGTGTGTTTGGATACTATATCGAGGTCAGCAAATCCAATATTGACGCAGTCCCAGATTATTATATCCGCAAACAGACGCTCGCCAATGGTGAGCGATACATCACGGAAGAACTCAAGCAGCTGGAAAGCACGGTATTGGGGGCACAGGAACGCTTGACCTCGCTGGAATATGATATATTTGTATCGGTGCGAGATCAGATTGCAGAGCAGGTACACCGCGTTCAGAAAACCGCACAGGCTGTTGCTGCGCTTGACGTACTGTGCGCGCTGGCCGAGGTTGCCTGTGATAATAACTATACTTGCCCGGTTGTCGATTTTTCCGACCGCATTGAAATTCACGATGGTCGCCATCCGGTCGTAGAAAAGATGCTGGCAGACAGCCTGTTTATTCCAAACGATACTCTGTTAGATGGCGGCGAAAACCGCGTAGCAATCATCACCGGCCCGAATATGGCAGGTAAGTCAACTTACATGCGACAGGTGGCGCTCATCACCATCATGGCGCAGATCGGCTCGTTCGTTCCGGCGTCCTCTGCGCATATCGGGGTGGCTGACCGCGTGTTTACCCGTGTAGGCGCTTCCGATGATCTGGCGAGCGGACAATCCACTTTCATGGTTGAAATGAGCGAGGTTGCAGATATTCTAAAGCATGCGACAAAGTCCAGCCTGCTGATTTTAGACGAGATTGGACGCGGTACCTCTACCTATGATGGTATGTCAATTGCTCGTGCAGTGATTGAGTATGTGGCCGACAAGCGCAAAGTGGGCGCTCGGGCATTATTTGCCACCCATTATCATGAGCTTACCGTATTAGAGGACATGATCAAAGGTGTGAAAAACTACAATATCGCAGTAAAAAAACGCGGTGACGATATTACATTCCTGCGTAAGATCGTGCGTGGCGGTGCAGATGACAGCTACGGCATCGAGGTTGCCAAGCTGGCAGGCATTCCCAATGCGGTGATTAAGCGGGCCAAGGCAGTGCTGGCAGATTTGGAATCAACACTGCCTAAGCCAGAGCTGCATGAAGTTGCGGAAGAGGACGGACCGCAGGTTACCATGGAGACATTGGCAGATAATGCAGTAGCCCAGCGGCTGCGTGCACTGCAAGTGGATACCATGACACCAATCGAGGCACTGAATGCCTTGTATGAACTGAAAAAACTGCTGTAATAGGAGCGACAAATGACATGGAGGCCTTCAAATGTCTTCGTTGTGGAACGGAAATGAAAGATGCAGGCAAAGAGACAATCCAATTAGGACAAACCAGTTGGCTACTCGGAGATTTACCGAATCTTTTGGCAGGCAGTCTGGATGTGCATATCTGGTTCTGCCCGACCTGCGGCAAAATTGAACTTTTCGGCGCGGTGGAAAAAGAAAATAATCTGCTGCAAATAACTTGTCCGCGCTGCGGCCATCAACACGATTTTGATTGTCCCAAATGTCCCCATTGCGGTTACGCGTATTATACGTGATTTCACCCGGAAAGGAAATCTTAATGGCAATTATCCACGAACTTTCTTCCCATCTTGCAGATTTAATTGCGGCTGGCGAGGTCGTTGAACGACCGGCTTCGGTTGCAAAAGAATTGATCGAAAATGCGATTGACGCCGGTTCCACCCGAATCACCGTAGAAATTGAAAACGGCGGCATCAGCTATCTTCGCATCGCAGATAATGGATGCGGCATGTCGGAAGAAGACGCGCCCATCGCATTTCGCCGTCATGCGACCAGTAAACTCCGCACAGAGGAAGATTTGACAGCCATCGGTACGCTGGGCTTTCGCGGCGAGGCACTGGCTGCCATTTCCTCGGTAACGCGCATTGATTTGTTTACTCGACAGAAAGGCGCGATTGCAGGGATACATTTACATTTGGAAGCCGGTGACATACAAACACAAGAAGAAGCTGGCTGTCCAGAGGGCACAACCATCGTCGTACGAGACTTGTTTTACAATACTCCAGCCCGTATGAAATTTTTAAAAAAAGATTTTACCGAAGCGGGATATATTCTCGGAGTTGTACAGCATGCTGCACTTTCGCATCCGGAAATTGCTTTTTGCCTGATTCGTGACGGCAAACAGGTGTTTTCTACCGACGGAAAGGGTAAACTGATGGCGCCCGTATTTGCAGTATTTGGCAAAGAGATGACAGCCAACATGATCGAAGTACCCCAATCCGAACGGAATGGAATGACAGTTTACGGATATATTGTTAAACCACACGCCGGCAGGCCCAATCGCTCCATGCAGCATTTTTTTGTGAATGGACGGTATGTCAAAAGCAAATTAATGCAGGCGGCGCTTGAAGAAGCATACCGCAATGCAATGATCACTGGCAAGTATCCTTCCGGCGCAGTATTTTTAGAACTGCCGCTTGCTGCGGTAGATGTCAATGTACATCCTGCAAAAACCGAGGTCAAATTTTCTCAGGAAAAACCGGTGTTTGAGGCCGTTTATGTTGCCTGTAAAAATGCCATTGCAGCAAATGACAATATGCCACATTTTACACATCAGGAAAAAGAACCGGTCGAACCAAAAAGCAAAGAGCCACTTCCGATTTATCAACAGCAGCGTTTTGCGGTCTCCAAGCCCGCGGTAGAGGTTTCGTCATCTGATAAACTGTTAGAGGCGCCTGAACTGGAAGATTTTTTGGTTGCTGTACCACCACGCGCGAAAAAGCCGTCTTTGTCCGGCACCTATCTTTCGTCGCCACGAATTATACAAGAAGACCGTAGCGAAACAACATCTTATCGCTCTTTTGATGCACCGCCATCCGAACCAAAGAAAGTCGATGTCGTACAATCGACACCCAATATCGGTGTAAAGCGGGAAACCGTTGCAGAATCTCATGCCGCGCCTACATTGGAACCGCTTGATAGCGGTGCACGCGTGATTGGAGAGTGTTTCCAGACATATCTTATCGCAGAAGATCGGGATGGACTAATCTTAATTGATAAGCATGCTGCACATGAACGCCTGCTGTTCAACAAGCTGCGGAAAGAAACCGAAATACCGCAGCAGGAACTGCTGACACCCGTTATTGTGGAACTAACCGGCGAGGAGGCAGCTGCCGTCCAGTCAGGCCTCGAGGAAATACGCCAAGCCGGTTTTTCGATCGATAGCTTTGGGGAAAACAGTTTTGCGGTGCGCAGCGCGCCAGCGTATCTGGATAGTGCAGATGTGGCAAGCGTAATCGGTGAATTAGCGGAAAAGCTGATGAACAGCCGCACAGCGATTCCTGACCGATTGGATGACCTCATTCATACGGTTGCATGCAAAGCTGCCATCAAGGCAGGGAAGGCCTCTACGCTGACAGAATTACAGGATTTGTGCGATCGTGTGCTGGCGGACGGGGATGTACAGTCCTGCCCGCATGGCAGGCCGACAACCGTTCGATTAACAAAATATGAATTGGACAAAATGTTCAAGCGAGTAAATCAATAATGGGGAGTACAGAATGCAAAATCGTTTGATCTGTATTTGCGGACCAACAGCCAGCGGAAAAACCGCCTTATCGGTTGCATTGGCGAAACAACTGCATACGGAAATTATCTCGGCAGATTCTATGCAGATCTATCGCGGTATGAATATTGGCACTGCGAAACCGACTACAAACGAGCGGCAGGGGATTCATCACCATCTGCTGGACATCTGTGAACCGGATGAACCATTTTCTGTTGCACGATATGTCGAATTGGCCAATGCGGCCGCGCAGGATATTTTGTCGCGCGATATGACACCAATTGTGGTTGGTGGAACCGGTCTGTATATGGATGCACTGATAGAATGCAGTACTTTTTCCGGTGATGAAACAGATTTGACCGTGCGGCAAAAATATCAGCATATGGCAAACACCCAGGGAAATCTGGCCGTACATTCGCTTCTGGCAGAGGTTGATCCGGAAAGCGCACAACGATTACATCCTAATAACCTCAAAAGAGTGATTCGTGCACTGGAAGTATATGAACAAACCGGTTTCACGATAGGAGAATTCAATCGCCGGCATAAACGCCCAGCCCCCAAATACAGTGCTGTAAAAATCGGTGTTTGCCCGACAGACCGCCAAACCTTGTATGACCGAATTGATGAGCGCGTCGATCAAATGCTTTCCGACGGATTATTAGAAGAAACGCGGGGGCTGCTCTCAAAAGGCGCACTCACCGGGACAGCTGCACAGGCTATTGGCTACAAAGAACTGTTGAGCTTTCTGGAAGGCAAGGATTCTCTGGATTCTTGTGTGCAATTACTCAAACAGCACAGTCGAAATTATGCAAAAAGACAGTTAACATGGCTAAAAAGGGATGACAGCATCCATTGGATTTATTATAATAGAGACGAGGACTTCTCAGACGTTTTACAGAAAGCGACAGAATATCTGCAAAATCAAAGTGTACAATGATACCATAAATTGTAAAATATTGGAGGAGTCATTGTGCGAAACGAAATTAATCTGCAGGACCGGATGCTGTGCGCATTGCGCCAGCAAGGAATCAATACCACTGTTTTTTTGACAAATGGATTTCAGATGCGCGGAACAGTCCGCGGATTTGATAACTTTGTTGTGATATTGGACAGCGATGGAAAGCAACAGATGATATATAAACATGCCATTTCCACGCTGATCCCGCAGAATCGTGTTGATCTGCATGCACCAAGAGAGGAGCGTGCGGCGGAATGATACTATACGAGGTTCCTTATGCAGCAACAAACAGGCAAAAAACAAATACACACACGAAACGGTGTTAATAGCAGAATTATTTTTCTATTGGTCGCAGTTGTAATATTGATATATCTGGGACAGAAGATAATCAGTGCTTTTTCCATCGGTATCGAAACCACACCTGCCATTCAGGTAACCGTGAATGACAGCATCACCGCACAGGGCTGGTTTTTCCGTGACGAAATCCCTATCAGTGGCAGCACAGGAAAATCAGTGAAGCATATTGTATACAGTGGCGAGCGTGTACAGCAAAGTGCGCCCCTTGCTATTGTTTATTCCGATGAAGATGCTCTTGCGTTGAGTCAGCAGCTTGATCCATTAGAAAACAGAATTGATTTGTTAAATACGGCATTGCAATCTGCAACGGACGGCGCGGATGCTTCAAAGCTGGATCAAATGATTATTTTATCCTTGCAGCAGATGGCATCACAAACAAAAAACGGTTCCGGTACTGCTTTGCATTCCTCCGCCGAGTCTCTGCGCACGCTGGCACTGCGCCGTGAAGCGGACAGCGTAGACACGGCTGCCATTACAGCAGAGCGAGATACTCTGGTTATGGAGCGGGATAGCTTAAATGCGCAGTTAGCTGGTCACACGACGCAGCTGACCGCCCCTGCGACCGGCTATTTTTCCGAAGTCGTAGACGGCTATGAAGGCATTCTTACTTTGGATGAGTTGGAAGACATTACGGTAGATCGTTTTCATGATCTTACTGAGACAAAGCCGATCGTCAGCGAACAGGCATGGGGAAAGATGATCCAAGGGTTCACTTGGTATCTGGTTGCAGAAATCTCTCAGGAGGATGCAGACCGGTTTTCAGTTGGTCAAAGTCTTCATGTCAATTTCACACAGGCATCTCTGGAAACACCTGTTTCAGTTTATTCCGTTATTAAAGACCGCACCAGCGAAACTGCATTGGTGGTTTTGGCAGGCACAGAATTCAACAGCGAAATGGTTTCCATGCGGCAGCAGCCGATAGAAATCATCATTGCTACATATACCGGCCTAAAGGTCCCGAAGGAAGCAGTTTATGTGCAGGAAACGACTACCAGCGATGGCAAGACGCAGAAGGAAGACGGCGTATTTATTCTCAGCGGTAGCTTCCAAAAATTTAAAATCATAAATAAACTCTATGAGACTGAGGACTATTATGTCGTCGAGCAAAGCGCAACCAATTCTGACATGCTGGTGGCGCAGGATCAAATTATTATAAGTGGGAAAAACTTGCAGAACAATATGGTGGTGAAGACATGACGGATCAGGAAAACAGAGAACTGAAAAGCCGCATTGCAGCAGTTCAGGAGCGTGTTGCACAGGCAGCACAACGTGCAGGGAAAAAACCGGAGGACATTATTCTGGTTGCAGCATCTAAAATGAATGATGCAGAGCGAGTGCGTGCGGCAATCGCTGCAGGTATCAGAGTATGCGGCGAAAACCGCGTGCAGGAATTACTGGAAAAATATGAGCAGCACGCCTACGATGGGGCGGATCTGCAGTTTATCGGTACGCTCCAAACCAACAAGGTGAAATATCTGATTGGCAAAGTTTCACTGATTCAATCGGTTGGCTCTGTCCATCTGGGCGAAGCCATTGCAAAGGAAGCGGCCAAGCATGGCATATGTCAGGATATCCTTTTGGAGGTAAATATCGGAAGGGAAGCGGCAAAAAGCGGCTTACTGATCGAAGAACTGGACGAAGCCATTTCCAGATTAAGTGAAAAAAAATCGCTGCATATTCGCGGTTTAATGGCAATTCCGCCAATTGCGGATGAAATATCGAAAAATTCAAGCTACTTTCACGAAATGCAACAAGTATTTGTTGACATTTTGACGAAAAAATACGATAATGTAAATATGGATTATTTGTCTATGGGAATGACGAATGATTTTGAAATGGCGATTGAGTGCGGTGCAAACATGGTTCGCATCGGCACAGCGATTTTTGGTGCGCGCCCGTATCAGATCGTTTCGCCCTAAAACATAAGGAGGAACTTTGCATGGGTTCAATCAAAGGCTTTATCGATTGGGTTAAGGGCGAGGACGTCGAGGACGAATACGAAGATGAACTGCCCCGCCAGCGCAATGAAGAGCCAGTGAAAAGTAGTGCGCCGTCATCATATGAACGGTCGTATGAAAGATCCTATGACCGGTCTTATGATAGTGCATCATCGGAAGCATCTTCGCCCCGCCGTGGAAATAAAGTGGTAAACATCAACACAACAACACAGCTCGCTGTGGTGTTGGTCAAGCCGGATCGCTTCGAAAATGCAGCTGAAATTGCCGATCATTTAAAAGATAAGCGCACAGTCGTACTGAATCTAGAACAGACTAATAAAGATATTGCGCGTCGCTTGGTGGATTTTCTCAGCGGCGTAGCATACGCTAACGAAGGAAAAATAAAAAAGGTTGCAAACAGCACATACATTATCACACCCTATAATGTAGATATTATGGGAGATTTGATTGATGAATTAGAAAGCAGTGGTATGTATTTTTAAGGTTATGGTGCCGTGAACACAATTGTAATATATATTGTAGCCAGCCTGCTGCGGATTTTGCAATTTCTGTTTTTTGCACGAGCTATTATGAGCTGGTTTGTACAGGGCAGCAGTTCACAGATATATGAATTATTATGTCTTGTAACAGAACCGATCATTCAACCGTTCCGCAGTTTGCTCAGCCGTATCAATGCATTGCGAGGCATTCCATTTGACTTGGCGTTTTTGCTGGCATTCCTTGTTCTGATTGTGTTGGAACAAGTTTTATACATGCTCTAAGCCTGTCGAAATATGCGGCGAAATCAGTGGTCGGGCTATGCCCGGCCATTTTCCCGTAGACAACAGGAGAAAAAAACGGAGGAATAACAAATGACGGTGCAGGAAATTCAGGAAATCGGCTTTGAAAAAGCGGTTTTCGGCGGATATGACATGAAATCAGTGGATACCTTTCTGGAGCGTGTTGCGGAAGAATTTGCCGCGATGCAGAAAGAAAACGCTGCGCTGAAAGCAAAAATGAAAGTGCTGGTCGACAAAATTGAGGAATACCGCGGCGTAGAAGATGGCATGCGGCGTGCACTTATGAGTGCACAGACGATTGCGCAGGACACTATCGACAAGGCTAAGCAAGAGGCGCAGGATATTGTTACTGCCGCAAAAGATGAGACTGAAAGCAAAGTCAAAAACACGCGCGATGAAATTACACTGGAAGAGCAAAAGCTTGAAACAGCAAAAAAGAGTACACTAGAATTTGTCGCGCGCATTTCTGCTGCTTATCAGGCGCAGGCTAAGGCTCTGGTAGAACTTGCCAAGGCGGAAAAGCTAGTTGGTCAGCAGCAGGAACCAGTACAGCCTGCACCTCAGCCGGCAGAACAGCAAGCGCCTGCTCAACCGACACCGCAGGATGAGCAAGCAGATGCTCCCATAGAGGATGCTACGCGCAAATTTGACTTTGGTGAATTAAAATTTGGCGCTGATTATGACCCCAAGGAAGTAAAGTAACAATCGAAAGGACTGAACACTGCACCATGCAGCAGGATTACAATAACACGATCAATCTGCCGAAAACCGACTTTCCGATGCGTGCGGGACTGCCCAAGCGCGAACCGGGTTTTCTGGAAAACTGGGAAAAGGACGACCTGTATCACGAATTGATGAAGAAGAACGAAGGAAAGCCGCTCTTCGTTCTGCACGATGGTCCTCCGTATGCAAATGGCAATCTGCACATGGGGCATGCACTCAATAAGATTTTGAAGGATTTTATTGTGCGTTCCCGCAATATGATGGGCTATCAGGCGCCGTATATTCCCGGATGGGATACACATGGTCTGCCGATTGAGCGACAAGCAATCAAGGCCTATGGCATGGACCGTGACAAGGTTTCTACTGCGGAGTTTCGCTCCAAATGCGAAGAGTTTGCGCATGACCACGTCAACACACAGCGGACACAGTTTAAGCGCCTTGGTGTCATTGGTGACTGGGAGCGCCCGTATTTGACCTTGACGCATGACTATGAGGCAACTCAAATTGAAATCTTCGGCGAAATGGCGAAGAAGGGCTATATCTACAAAGGCATGAAGCCTGTTTACTGGTGCCCACATGATGAAACCGCGCTTGCAGAAGCTGAGATTGAGTATCAGGACGAGCCGTGCTCCTCGATTTATGTCAAGTTCCATGTGACCGACGATAAGGGCGGCAAAATTTCTGCGATTACCGGCAGCTTAGACAATGTCTACTTTGTAATCTGGACCACGACGACCTGGACGCTGCCGGGCAACCTTGCCATTTCGGTCAATCCGGTTTATGAATATGATCTGGTCAAGGTTCCTTCGGGCGATATTTATGTGCTTGCCAAGGAATTGGTAGAGTCTGTGATGCAGGCTGCTCAGATCGATTCTTGGGAAGTGCTTGGCACGCTGCTGGGTTCGGATATGGAACTCATGCGTACCAAACATCCGATCATGGATCGTGAGAGTGTTGTTATCTGCGGCGATCATGTCACGCTGGATGCTGGTACCGGCTGTGTTCATACTGCTCCGGGCTTTGGTGCAGATGACTTTATTGTTTGCCAGAAATATGATATTCCGATTATTGTTCCGGTTGACGGTAAGGGCATGACCACGGCAGAAGCCGGCAAGTACGCGAACATGTACTATGAAAAGACCACGCCGATCATTCTGGATGATTTGAAAGCAGAGGGCGCACTGTTAGCGATCGAAGAGATCGTGCACAGCTATCCGCACTGCTGGCGTTGTAAAAATCCTATTATCTTCCGCACAACCGAGCAGTGGTTCTGCTCAGTGGATGCACTGAAGGATGATGCTGTCAAGGCTTGCGAAAGCATCCAGTGGATTCCCGGTTGGGGCGAAGAGCGCATGACCTCCATGATCCGTGAGCGTTCCGACTGGTGTATTTCCCGCCAGCGTGTCTGGGGCGTTCCGATTCCGATTTTCACCTGCAAGAAGTGCGGCAAGCCGCTGGTCAACGAGCAGACCATCAAGATCGTAGCCGATCTGTTCCGTGAGAAGGGATCGAATGCTTGGTTTGATATGGAGCCGTCCGAGATTCTACCGGCTGATATTAAGTGTGAATGCGGCTACAGTGATTTCGATAAAGAAACCGACACCATGGACGTTTGGTTCGACTCTGGTTCTTCTTGGCGTGCAGTCATTGAAAATCGTGAACATCAGTCTACGCCAGTTGACGTTTATCTGGAAGGCAACGACCAGTATCGTGGTTGGTTCCAGTCCTCTATGCTGACGTCCATTGCCACGCAGGGCAAGGCGCCGTATAAAACGATTATTACGCACGGTATGATCGTGGATGAAGAGCGTCAGAAGATGTCCAAGTCGCTTGGCAATGGTATTGCGCCGGATGATATTTTGAACCAGTATGGCGCGGATGTCATGCGCCTCTGGGTAGCGTCTTCCGATTACCGTCAGGATATGCGTATTTCCAAGGACATGCTCAAGCATCTGTCGCAGAATTATCTAAAGATCCGCAACACCGCACGTTATATTCTGGGCAACCTGTTTGATTTCGATCCCAAAACGGATATGGTTGCCTACACTGAGCTGCCGGAACTGGATAAGTGGGCTTTGATGCGCCTCAATGAGTTGGTTGCAAAAGTGCGCGAAGGCTATGATTCTTATGAGTTCCATACAGTATTTCATTCGATTCATAACTTCTGTGTTGTTGATATGTCCAATTTCTATCTGGATGTTATCAAGGACCGTCTGTACTGCGATGAAACCAAGGGCCTGAGCCGTCGTTCTGCGCAGACTGCGATGTATCGTATTCTCAGTGCTCTGGTGCGTATGCTGTCTCCGATTCTCTGCTTTACGGCAGATGAGATTTGGCAGTCTATGCCGCATACTGCAGAGGATGATGTGCGCAACGTGGCATACAACGAAATGCCTACGGCGGATGATACCTTGTCGTTTACTGATGCAGATGTCGAGAAGTGGGCAAAACTGACCGCCTTCCGTGATGACGTCAATAAGGCACTGGAAGGCGCACGTAATGCAAAGACGATCGGTAAACCGCTGGAAGCCTGCGTAACCGTTTATGCGAATGCAGAACTGGCTGCTTTCTTGAACGACTGCGGTCAGGATTTGGCTGACCTCTGTATTGTCTCCGAACTTTCGGTGAGCGAAGGTACAGGAGAAGGCATGGCAAGTGAGAACCTGCCTGGCCTGACGATTGCAGTTGCTCGTGCGGCAGGAGAAAAGTGCCTGCGCTGCTGGAAGCAATCAAAATCGGTTGGCACTGATGCAAAGCATCCTGCTTTGTGTGCGCGTTGTGCCAAGGTTGTAGGTTAACAAATCAACAAGAAAGGGGAACAGAAAGTTTTCTGTTCCCCCTTTTTAAGCGATGAGGAGTACGTAAAATGCTGTATATTGTTTTGGCGGTGCTGATGATCGCACTCGATCAAGCAGTGAAATACTGGGCATTTACCAGTTTACAGGCACAACAAACTATCCCCTTAATTGAAAATGTGTTTCACCTAACCTATATTGAAAACCGCGGTGCGGCGTTCAGCATGTTTGCACAATTTGATTCCCGTTGGATCTTTGTAACACTGGCTGTAGTCATCTCAATTGTCATTGGCGTGGCATTATATAAGGGCTGGATGCAGAATGCATTGGGTCGCTGGTCGCTAGTAATGGTTGCTGCCGGTGCTATTGGTAACGCAATCGACCGAGTTATCCGCGGGTTTGTGGTTGACCTGTTTGATTTCCGATTGATCCATTTTCCGGTATTTAATGTTGCTGACATTTTTATCTGCGTAGGCGCCGTGCTTTTTGTTATTTACTTCTTGTTCCAGCATAAGGATGAGGGACAGACAGATGCTTCTCAGAGCAAATCCCCGGAGTGTGACAGACATGAGTGAAATTGTTCTGAATGTACCTGACGCGCAGGCAGGTGCACGTATTGACAGTTGGCTCTCTACGCAAATCGAAGGATTGACCCGTTCTGCCGCACAGAATTTACTGCTTGAAAAAGCAGTTTTCTGCAATGGACAGCCGCTGAAAAAGAACTATAAACTGCTCGGCGGGGAAGATATCACCGTTGTGCTACCCGAATTGCGCGAAGTGGATATTGTTCCTGAGAATATCCCGCTGGATGTTATCTATGAAGATGCGGATATCATTGTTATTAACAAACCGCGTGGTATGGTTGTCCATCCAGCTCCAGGTAACTGGTCGGGTACGCTGGTCAATGCGCTGATGTATCACTGTGGAGACAGCTTATCCGGCATCAACGGGGAGCACCGTCCCGGCATTGTGCACCGCATTGACAAGGATACAAGTGGTCTTTTGGTGGTTGCGAAAAATGATACTGCCCACCAAAGTCTTGCAGCACAGATTGCAGCACATACCGCTTTTCGCGGTTATGAAGCTATTGTAGTAGGTAGCCCGCGTGAGGATTCTGGCACGATTGACAAACCGATTGCACGCCACAAGACAGACCGCAAGAAAATGGCCATCGTAGAGGGCGGGCGAGACGCTATTACACATTATACTGTACTCAAACGATTTCACGGATACACCCATATGGCATTTCAACTGGAAACCGGGCGTACACATCAAATTCGTGTGCATATGGCGTCAATCGGGCATCCCATCATCGGCGATCCTGTCTATGGCTTAAAAAAAGACCGTTTTTCTGATATTGGCGGACAATGCCTTCACGCTGCACAATTAACGCTTTGTCACACGACCACACAGCAGACAATGCACTTTTCCGCACCATTGCCAACCTATTTTACGCAAATTCTTGCAAAGCTGGAGAAAATGGGATGAAAAGATTTGATGGGACAATGCTTGCATGTGACATGGATGGTACGTTACTTGACAGTGATCGTCAGATATCCGATGCTAACATACAGGCTTTACGCTATTTTACCGCAGAAGGCGGGTTGTTTTCGCTGGCAACCGGACGCGCATATGCAGCTGTAACCGATTATATTGACTTACTGCCAATGAATGCCCCATATAGTTTGCTCAATGGTTCGCTTATTCTGGATGCACAGAATCGGGTTCTGAATTGCGCCGGCATGCCGAAGCAAACACCAATATTGATTGACCAAGTGCTCACCGCTTTTCCTCGGGTCGGATGTGAGGTGTTTTTGCCGGATCGGATTTTGGTTTGCCGCATGAGTGCAGAAACCGAACATCATATGCGTGTACTGCATTTAGCGTATGACTACGTAAGTGTGACAGAACTGCCGAGTCCTACCGACTGGTGCCAAATCAATTTTACCGGTCAGGCATCAGAAGTGGAGCCTGTTCGGACGTTTTTGACGCAGTTTGAGGATTCGTTCCATGCCGTTTGCACCATGCCGACTTTCTGCGAAGTGACACGGCGGGGTGTCAGTAAAGGCGCAGCAATGATGCAAATCGCAGCGGATTGCAACGTGTCGTGCAATAAAATATATGCTGTAGGGGATAGCGATAACGATTTATCCATGCTGAAGAATGCAGCAATTTCCTTTGTGCCGGGAAATGCCGCGCCGGATATGTTGCGGCATGCAGCCGTTCGGGTCCGGGATAACGACCACGATGCCATAGCGCATGTAATTGAATATTTAGAGAAACACCATAACGTCTGACAGAATAAACAATTCTGTCAGACGTTTTTCTATGCCACCAACGAATCATATTGATACCGACATATTGACGCAAAACCGTATCATAGGTATAATACAGTTATAGAAAGTGTGTTATAACCATAATACACTTAAACGAGAAGGGAGGCTGATTATGGTTGATTCCATTTGACAATTTTCATATGGAAGAGGGGATACCGATCTATCAGCAAATCCTTCTATACCTTAAACGTGGTATTGTTGCTGGAGATTTTCATGATGGTGATGAACTTCCTTCACGCCGAATGTTAAGCGCACTGTTAGGGGTTAATCCTAATACCGTACAGAAGGCATATCGGCAGTTAGAAGAGGAGAATTTGATTTGTTCTCACACCGGTTCCAAAAGCTATATGGTACTAGATACAGAGAAAATTGCTCAAATTCGTGCAGAATTATTGCAAAGTGATGTAAAAAGCGTAGTGCAGTCGATGAAACAGATGGGGCTGTCCAAGGCAGAAGCACTGCGCTTAATACAAGCATATTGGGATTGAGAGAGGGGAAAGAACATGGGCAAAAAACATCTTTCTGTGCTGATGCTGTATGTGCGTAGTTCGATCATACCGCTGCTGGGCATGTTGGTGCTCATAGGGAGCATACAAACCGGACTGTTCCTGTGGAGGATGAATCGTGGCGCAAATTCTTTAGAGGCTGTGATACAGTCTGCGCATCTCAGAGCTGTGTTAATGAGCGGATTCCTTTTGCTGGCGGCCTTTTTATACCGTATAAATGGTGGAGGATACACGCTGCGACGTCTGCGAATTTCTGAACGTGCAATATTCTTATGGCAAAGCCTGTCTTATTTTTTGTGCTTTGCTCTGCTATGGATGGCCGAGGTGATTATCATTACCTTGCTATGTCAATATTATCTCACACAGCCTGTGGTGAATATCGTATCAAATCAGACATTATTTCTCGCATTTTATCGCAGTGACTTCCTGCATAGTATATTGCCACTTGAGGAGATCAGTCGATGGATCTATCTGCTCATCACATTTGGGACGCTGTCTTTTACGACGGCTGGGGCAACGGTACGGAAGCGTTACGGCAGGAATATTCGAAATAATGTACCACTTTCTCTTACGGTTGCTTCCATGCTGTTTTACTTTGTACGACCGCTTGGCAGTTTAGCATCAGACGTAATTTTGAGTTTACTACATACAGCTCTCATTCTTTACACATTGTGGGATGTGTGGTTCAATGCGGAAGAGGTGATAAGCGATGAAAATAATTGACCTTTCCAAGTTCGCACCGCCGGGTACGATAATTAAAGAAGAAGCCAAACGATTGGGGCTTGGCCTTGCTGCGGCAACGTGCATTGCCGTGCTGATTTATGGTGTCAGCTTGCGTGATGCTTATGACTTTTTGTTTGATCGTGTCGGTGGCGATCGCGTGCTGCGACCCGATGCCATGATGATGCCTTTTAACGTTTTGCTGGGTCGATCATTATCGTTTTTTTATATTGTGGCGCTGTGTTCACTGTTAGCAGCCGTATTTCATCACTTGAGTTACTATATGGGAAGCAAAAGCATCTATTTGATGCGCCGCCTGCCGCAGCGCTGGGAACTGATACGACGTGATTTTACACTGCCGCTGCTTGGTGCACTCATCGGCTTGCTTGCAGCATTTCTATTAAAACTGCTGTTTTTGGCAGCGTACTATATTGTCACACCGGCACAGTGTCTGCCGACATGGTAGGGAGGGGGATTTGTGATGCTGGAAATCAAGAACGTGAGCAAAAGCTATTCGCTGAGTCAGCGTCTGCGCGGCAAACAAGCATTGCAGCAGGTCAACTTGTCGTTTGGGCCGGGTGAGATCGTCGGACTCTTCGGCGAAAATGGTGCTGGCAAAACAACACTGATGAAATGTATCCTTGGATTTTTGCGTTATGATGGATCCATTACACTGGACAATGCGCCGATTACGCATAATAATATCGAACGATTATCATTTGCGACGAGTGAGCACTCATTTTTTTCGAATCTTTCTGCCGAAGCACACCGACAATTTTACAAGGAGCATTTCCCACAGTTCATTGATAAGCGTTTTGCTGGGCTGATGGAATTTTTCGAGCTGCCGATGCACAAACCGCTACATAGTTTCTCAACCGGACAGAAAAATCAGTTCGAAGTCATTCTTGCTCTATGTCAAGGCGCAGATTATATCCTGATGGATGAGCCATTCGCCGGAAACGACGTATTTAACCGTGAAGATTTTTACAAAGTTCTGCTTGGTATTCTCGAACCACATGAAACGATCCTCCTATCCACGCACCTGATCGAAGAGGTTTCTAACTTTATCAGCCGTGCGGTGCTGATTCGACAGGGGCAGATCGTGGGAGATGTGTTGGCTTCCGAACTAGAAGATAGCGGTACCAGTCTGATGGACTACATCAAGCAGACCTACCACTACAGTGCCGACCGTGTCAGTCGCGCGCTGGATGACATTACAGGTGGGGAGGGATGAACCATGCGCAAAGCCTTTGGTTTGATGGCTGTGCTATTGTTGCTGGGTGGTGCTGCAATGGGTTGGTGTGTGAAAACAGTGTACGCATCACATGATCAGGTCCAGTTTACGGAAAACGTATTGGCGGGAGATCCTGCCGCTGCGGATGGTCTGTCTATCCAGATGCATGCCACCTATGGTGAGCAGCTGTTTTGGGATTCTATAATGCTGCTGCAAAGGGATGAGCCGCCGATCACGCAGACGGCATATCAGTTTTTCAATACCGAACAAGAAGAGGAATCGGAAGAATCTTATCGAGGTATTGAACTGTATTCCGATCTCGGTTCCAGTGGGAGCAACTTCCTGGATATACCGAAAAACAAGCGTACCGGCTTGGATCTTGCCTATCAGGAGCTGTATGATAGCGCAAAACCCGGTCAGGAAGCGCAGAAAACCATCAATGTTGCGGATTATTGCAAGTATTATCCGCTCGCCGGGTTTATCAGTTTGAAAGGAATCCAGCAGGATTTTGGCATTTGGAGCACCACCGATCCGGGATATGATGCATCGATACAAAATAAACTGGAGGAATTTTTCCGTATCCCAGTACTTCCGAACGAGAAACTTACAATTTCATTGGAAAAAGACAGCGCTGGGATGGTTTACTCATCAGGTACGAATTCGAACGAAGGTGAGCAGTTCAATTTTTATGCACAAGGAATTGTTACGCCGGAAACCATTTATTTTTCTTTCAATAATCGTACAAACCAAAACAATATCGTGGATACCAGCCTGATTCCAGGGGGATATGGCATTTATGCGATGGATTACACAGCAGGAAAAGTACAGCATCAAGGAAATGCAATACAAACACTGGAAAATGGCAGTTTGCATCTTGACAGCCTGCGGCTTGTATATCCGATTTCCCCAAAAGAGGAGTTTCTTGACCTGTGTCAGTGGTCGGATGGGAAAACACTACTTTTGTACACGCGAGAAGATGATAATGTATACTACTTAACTGTGATTTCGATGGATAGCATGCAGCAGATACAGCGGCTAGTACTTCAAACAACACAAAACGGAAGCGGATTTCTGTATTTGTTGCCAGAAAACAAAAATTTTATCGTTACCATTATTGACAAAACCGCAACAGTATTGCTGCCAGACAAAGATGGAAAATTCCATATTGATATGCAGACAACAAATACATTGGATTATCAATATCTGCCGAGGAACATAGACAGCAGTGCGATAGATTATCAGGATGGTAAGCTGGCATTGGCGGGTGAAAGTTATGATCGCTATAGTGGAATGATGCAGACAGGTTTCGATGTAGTTATCTGTGATCGAAGCGGATTGCGACTTTGGGCACAATATCAAAGCAGCCTACAAAACGATTTGACAGGCGCTTACAATACCAGTGAAATCGTGCGGCTATTGTACAATCATCCAATTGGAGTGACATGGCAATGAAGAAACTCCGGATACGCCAGCGTTGAACGTATCCGGAGTTTCTAATGCGTTTCTTGGATTTACAATCCCCTCAATTATACAAAACTTTTCTTTTGTATAATTATATATATTGAATTTAGAAGTCTGTTTGCTCTCCTGTACCACTCACCTCAACCACTACAATTTCCGGTGGATTGAACAATCGCGGTTTCCAATCACGTGCCAAACCGCGACCAACGATTTCAGTCATGCTGCCACAGGTATATTGACCGCCAGCATATTTCGGGAAAAATCCCTGATTGGGTGCAATCAAGCCGTTAAGCAGATATGGGATGCGCCATTGACCACCATGCGCGTGTCCGCACAATACCAAGTCAAACGGATACTTTGCATACTCTGTGATATATTCAGGCCGATGTGCCAGCAACACACACAACTGCTTTGTATCCAGATTTTGGAACCGTGATAAAGTATGCCGATATTCTTCTGACTCTCCGTATGAGCGAGCCTGTCGAGTCCCTGTTGAAGCAGGATCATCCACACCGCACAGTATGAAATTGACTTCATTTATAGTTACGGTTTCTTGGTCGTTACGCAGAACATGAACACCATATTGCTCAATCATATCAAATATATCTTCCGCTTGCCCGCTCCAGAATTCATGATTACCCGATACATAGTAGCAAGGTGCAATTTGGGTAATTTGCTGCAATAATTGTTCTGCTCCATCACGAGGAATCTTATCATCTACGATATCTCCACACAGCAAAATACAATCCGGCTGCTCACGGATAACTCGCTCTATCAACTGACATTGATTCTCTCCGTAAATGCAGCTGTGCAAATCAGAAAGCATCAAAAGACGCATCCCCTGCCCCTCTTTCAATTTATCGGTTTCCAGCGTATAATATCGTGTCACCAAACCACACTGCAAGCTGGCGATTCCAATGCCAACCGCGCACAGCAGAATTGCATGTATCCATCTTTTTCTTCTATTCATTACAACCTCCATCATAAAAACAAGGGGACATAAACGTTTTTTCCGTCCATGTCCCCCATTTGTTTATTTATTAGTTGGCTTTTTGCCGCATATGAATTGCTATTTGCTTTGATTTGATGAAAACACTCAGTTTCTTATAGGCAACCATAGTTATAATGGTTAAAATCACACCTTTGATTAGATTAAACGGCAAAATTCCCAACAAAAGATATGCGCCCATTCCATTGATTGCGGGGTTGACCGCTCGGCACATATCAAAAATAGCATCCAAATTCCAGCCCATTCCATTGACATAAAACGGGATAATCAAGCAGTAATTCGTCAGCATGCCCATACCGGCCATGGCGACAGAACCGCACAGACACCCTACAGCCGCCATTTTTCTGGACTTATGCGCACGGTAAATAAGTACAGCAATTACAACCAACGTTGACAGCATCAAAAAATCTGCCAATTCACCAGATCCTGCGGTTTGGCTCTGTGTCAAATGAATCAGATCTTTGATACCTATCATCGTAATAGCCGGACCAATGCCAAAGATGAATGCTCCAATCAAAACAACGGCCCCCGACAGATCCACCTTCAGAAACGGCGGCATGAACGGAATCGGAAATTCAAAATACATTAAAACGGTAGCGATGGCCGCAAATACTGCGGTATACGTGATTTTACTGGTTTTCGTCATGAGTATCTTCTCCTTTGCAAGGAGTTCTGTTTGTTTGGGTAACAAAAAGCCCTTGGAGCAATCCAAGGGCATGCAGACGTACCGAAATACACCTGTTTCTTTCATCCGGACTATAACCGTCGGTTGGGATTCACACCCATCATGCCTTTCGGCTCGCAGACTATCGGACAAACTGCCCGTATACTGCCGGTGGAGACTTTCACTCCGCCCTGAAACAGAACTATTTATTTATGATATCATTATAGGCTTATCTGCCATACTTGTCAATCCCCTGCTGATATTCTATGGATGATCTCTTCCATTTCAGTTCGGGAAGAAACTGCATTGATAAATTCCAATAGCGCATTGGCCGTCATATGGGATGGTAAATCCAATGCTTTGAGCACTTCTGTACGACGTTTTACGCTGTTCGGCTGACCGGATAATCCCCATGCAAAAAAATCTGCCTTGCTGATTGGCTTTTTATCCTGTGCGGAAGAGGATACTTCGTCCTCAAAAGTAGCGCCAGCACGACGCAACGCCTCCAAAATAACCTCTGGGCGCATCCCTTCTACCCCGAGTTTTCCTTCCTTTGAACCATGACGTTTGCGTCGCTCCTTGCCGACAACGTCCGGAATATAGGCTTGCTTCACACTTCCAGGCGGTAATGCCCCTTTTATATAATTGCGAATGACAAAACCAGCCCCATCGCTATCCGTCAACACAATTAAGCCGCGTGATAACGCAATTTTTCGCAGTAAGCGGAGCTGGTCCTTATCATGAAAAATCCGAAAGCCCCCGCTTTCCAGCACAACTGCATCCACAACCTGACGGACTGTATTCACGTCGTAGCGACCTTCTACTACAATTGCTTCACGAACTCGTATCACATTAGCCCTCCCTCAATGCGGATGCCATGGACAACAGCGTTAATTCAATCTGCTTTTGACGATCCACCGCACTGCCCTTTAGCGCTGCATCGGTTTGTGCGCACAGAGAAGCAACATGACGCAACCATTTTAGGGATACACGTCGTGCTGCGTTTTGTAACTGCTTAGCGTAATATGGAGATTTAGAGCCAATCATATCCATCAGCTGTTTTTCTCCTCCACGCGCTTCTGCGCACAGCTTCGCCGCGTATAAACGCTGAATATGGCGTGTGATTGTCGTAAAAATCATCACTTCATTGTTCTTCTGTGCAATCAAATCACCTACTAAAGATACTGCGCGTTCAAATTTTCCTACTGTTATAGCATCTGTCAAATCAAAAACCACAGCATCCAAAATCGGTGAACAGACCGCATCAATGTTGTATTTTTTGATTTCCCCCGTAGTGGTATGAGCTGCAGCCTTCTCCATCTCTCCCGCCAAATTGGTCATAGAATTTCCACAAAGGAAAATCATATACGACGCATCCTCCGGTGAGATGGCACAACCAAGCGCACGGGCGCGTCGCTCCAACCACGCAACCAGTTCACGCTCTTCCATGTGAGTAAACTCCACAAAACAAGCGACCTTTTGCAGCGTCTTATATAACTTTGTTCGTTTGTCTGGTTTGCCATCTAAAATATCATAGTAGAACACCAGACAAACATAGTCTGGTAAATCTTCCAGTAATGCGGGCAGCATATCGGAGAACGCAGCAGGCGGTTTAAACAAATCAAAATCTGTCACGATGATGAGTTTCTTTTCCGACATTGCAGGATAACTGTCTACCGCCTCGGTAAGCTGTTCCGGAGTCAGCCCCTTCCCCTCTAATTCAATCCGATTGAAATCCGCAAATGTGGGATCAATGACTTTCTCCCTGAGCTGCTGCAAGTAATATTCTTTTAAATAGCTTTCCTCGCCGAAGATCACATAAAGCGATGCAAAAGTCCCTTTTTTCAAATCCTGAAGCAGCTGCGACTTTCCGTTGGATTTAGACTTTTCCTGTGGCATGTTTTCACTCCTTCACAAACTGCCGCACAATTTCTCCGGTTACATAGGGACTTTCTACAGATAGTCCATGATATTGAGACAAAACTTCACCAAATCCAGCTTGCACAATAATTCTCTCTGCACCCATAGTATTTAATGCCTGCGTTAATAATTCGTCGTCCTCCATATTTCTCTGCGAAAGGACAATCTCCGGGGCGGCAATTGACGATGATTCCAGAAAGGCCGCCAACTGCTTTTGCGTCGGACTGTGCAGAACCAAAATTTCGTTCGCAATTTGCACGCCCAGTTTTCCATCTGCTACCGAAAAAACGGTGATCGGTGCCGCACCAGTGTCCAGTACCTCAGACTGATTGATTTCCTGCGCACCAACTTGGCCGCAAAGCTCCAGCAAATCCGTATTATACTTTGTTGCCTTGCATCCAGCAGGCATCAGAATCTGATTTACAGAAACCGCTTGCAGCAGTGCAGGCAAATCACGCGCATGTCCCTTATCCACTGCTGTTAAAATTAAAGTGTCAATGTGGTCAATATTATGATAACGCATCCATTCCTCTACCAGCTGTGCGGCATCACGATATCCACCATCGCCAGCGCAGTCGATTAGTGTTGCATGCGTTGTATCAGAAACCAGAATAGCTTGTCCTGTGCCACATGGTAAATAGGTCACGCGATAGGTTCGCTGATATTGATAAGTGCTCATGCCGCTGAGGACGATTAAGCACAAGCAAACCATCGGCAAAACAACTTTCCATTTAATTCGGCTACCCATCACCAGCCAGAAAAGGATCACCGCAAAACAAAGAAATAGTGCTGCAAGTCCAAAACCATCGCTCCAGTTTACCATTCCGTACGGAAGATTTGATACGCGCTCGGCCATCCACAAAATATAATGCAGCGGCGGCTGCGTGACTACGGATAAAGCAGGCACTACGGCCGGACAAATCGCTGAAGCCACACAAATGAAAAAACCCGCAATAAAGCATACGGCAGTTACGCCAACCACTAATAAGTTACTGAGAACAGATAGGATTGAAATATAGCCGAAAGAAGAAAGCAGAATCGGTGCGGTAAAAATAGTTGCACAAACAGTACAAGATAAGGCACCTACGAAAAAAGACAGCAGTTTGTGAAGAGGTTTCGGCAGCTTATGAAACAGATGCAGTATACGTTTCTGCATCTTTCCAGCAAGCAAAACCAATCCAAGAGTTGCTGCAAAAGACAGCTGCAAGCTCAAGCCGGCAATTGCATACGGGTTCTGAATCAGCAGCAAGGCAAGTGCTGCGAACAGCGAATTCAGTGTATCCGCTTCTCGTCTGGTTATAAACGCACCAGCCGCAATTAAATACATAATCGCAGCACGAATCACTGATGGCGACGCACCTGCAATCGGTACAAACAGAAGAATGAGTGGAACCGATAGATAGGTTCCCAGCCTGCGTCCGAAAATCAAATAACAAAACGCAACCAGAAAACCAACATGCAGCCCAGAAACGGCAACCAGATGGCTGAGTCCTGCAATACGCAGAGAAATAGCGTCTGTAGAGGAGATGGCATCCTTGTTGCCAATCATCAGGCCGGTTAGTAAACCGGCTTCCCGCTCCGGCAAGGCATCCTCTATCGCCTGTTTGCAAAAGCGTGCGATGCGCTGCGGTATCCAACGTGGTGAACCGTTCTCTGTCTGTAGCACAGCGAACGACATTGGTGTATCGTCTTCGTTCTTTGTATACGAAGCAGTAATATAGCATCCTTCCGATGCCTGATATGCTGCACGATCAAATCCCTCTGAATTCCCAGGCAGATAAAATCCAACGTTGACTTTAATTCGATCGCCGGCATAAAGCGGCGTTTCAGTCAGCGGCAAATAACAATACATGCGAAAGTTGCGAGGCAAAACATCATTATCCTCTACAGATAATTCCGCTCGCTGATTGTCGTCATATACTGCAGCATCATGCAATACCGTTGCTGTGATTTCGGCATGCGTACCTGCCAATATACGGACAGGATCGACAAAAACAGATTGATATGCGGAAAATCCAGTCAGAGCAAGAAATGCGGCTGCCAACATACAGCACAGCGTAAACAACTTATCATAATTTATCAACGCACCTGCGGCGGCTAAAGAAAGAGAAAGCAGCAAAAGAGAGAGACTGGGTTTTACACAAATATCTAAGCATACCGAGCAAAATATGGCCACAGCAGCTGCCGGAACCAGAAAAACAAGTGGCCGTTCCCGCATTTTATCTCCCCCTTCCCTATTTGATAAAAAAGAAGTGGCGGTAAGGCCACTTCTTTTACATTCAACCCGGAGGCCAGGTCATATCACGGCCGGAAAGCACATGGAAATGTAGATGGAACACGCTCTGCCCCGCCTGTTCTCCGATATTGGAAACCACGCGAAAACTATCCATCTTCATATCCGCCGCAATTTTAGCGATTACCTCAAAACAATGTGCCACAATGGCGCTGTTGGAAGAATCTATTGCAGCCACCGATTGGATATGCTGCTTGGGAATGACCAAAAAATGTGTGGGGGCTTGCGGATCAATGTCATAAAAAACATAGCACAATTCGTCTTCATAAACCTTTTTCGAGGGAATATCCCCCGCAACGATTTTGCAGAACAGACAATCTTCCATTCAAACCGCTCCTTTCTGTGTTTTCATTATAACGGATTTAGAGCAGCGCTTCAACAATATTGTTGACCGCTTCCAATGCTTCCTCCAGTTTTTCCGGCTGCTTGCCGCCGGCAGTTGCACTATCCGGACGGCCACCGCCGCCGCCGCCAACCATCTTAGCCACTTCTTTGATGATTTTTCCGGCATGGGCGCCCTTCTTAACGGCCTCCATACCACAAACACACAGCAGACTAATCTTCCCGTCATTCACAGCGGACAAAACAGCAACCATATTCGGCGCCTTTTCCTTGATGCTGTCACCCATCGTACGCAATACATCGGCTGTAGCATCCTCCAGCTTGGTAGCGACAACATTCACGCCCTTGACATCACGCGAAATATTCAGCAGATCCACCATCTGCATGGATGCCACTCTGCTGTTGAGCTTGTCAATCTTTTTGGTCATTGCACGCAGTTCGCCCACCGTCTGCTCAATCTTGGCAGGCAGCTCATTCGGCGAAGTTTTAAGTGCTGCCGACGCATCCGCTAACAGCTGCTGACGTTCATTCAGATAAGCCAGTACCGCCTTACCGGTCACTGCTTCAATTCGGCGCACACCGGCTGCAACCGATGCCTCACCAATGATTTTAAACGCACCTGCCTTGGCCGTATTATCCAGATGCGTGCCGCCGCACAGCTCGATGGAATCACCCGCCTGAACGACACGCACAACCGCACCGTATTTTTCACCAAACAGCGCCATTGCACCCTTCTTTTTGGCATCCTCAATGGACATTTCCTCGGTGATAACCGGGCTGCCAGCCAGAATCGCTTCGTTGACAAGCGTCTCGACCTGCGCCAGTTCTTCAGGTGTCAGCGCCGCAAAGTGTGTGAAGTCAAAACGGATATGGTCATTAGCGGTATAGGAGCCTGCCTGCTCGACATGGTCACCCAGCACCTTGCGCAGCGCCTTCTGGAGCAGATGAGTCGAAGTATGCGCACGGCAGATGGCCTGTCGGTATTCCGCATCGACCTTAGCCTGCACCTCATCTTCTACCGAAATTTCACCTTCGGTCACAACACCAATGTGCATATATTTACCATCCTTGGTCTTCTGTACATCAGAAACGGATACTACACCGTTTTTACCTTCCAGAATACCATGGTCGCCAATCTGGCCGCCCATTTCCGCATAGAACGGCGTATGGTCGAGCACGACGGTAATCTTTTCGCCCTTGGCAGCGGCACCGGACGGTTCGCCCTCATTGACAATGGCCAGCACCTTTGCCGCTTCTCCCAGCGTCTCATAGCCATCAAAGCGGGTCTTAATAGACTTATCCAGACCGAGATCCTCACTCTGCCAGCCCAAATCACCCATCTTCTTGCGGTCCTCACGAGCGCGCTCACGCTGTTCATTCATCAGGCGGTCAAACTCATCGCGATTGGTAGTCATGCCCTGTTCTTCCAAAATTTCAAGAGTCAGGTCGATCGGGAAGCCATAAGTGTCATACAGCTGGAATGCATCAGCTGCAGGCAGTTCCTTACCGTCCGCCGCTGCGATACGCTCGTTGAGGATGGAAAGACCGCTGTCAATCGTCTTATTGAAGCTTGCTTCCTCGTTTTCAATAACCTTGTGGATATACTTCTGCTTCTCAACCAGTTCCGGATAAGCTCCACCCGATTCCTGAATTACGGTCGTTGCTACATCAGAAAGGAACGGGCGGTCAATACCAAGCAGCTTACCATGACGTGCGGCACGGCGCAGCAAGCGGCGCAGCACATAGCCGCGGCCCTCGTTCGACGGGATAACGCCGTCGCAAATCATCATAACGGTAGAACGAATATGATCTGTTACCACGCGCAGCGAAACATCGGTCTTTTCGCTGTCACCATAATGCTTGCCGGCAATTTCGGAAACTTTGTTGGTGATGTTGCGTACAGTATCCACATCAAACAGCGAACCCACGCCCTGCACCACGCATGCCAAGCGTTCCAGACCCATACCGGTATCAATGTTCTTCTGCTTCAGTTCAGTATAATTGCCGTGGCCATCGTTATCAAACTGTGAGAATACGTTGTTCCAGACCTCCATATAGCGATCGCAGTCACAACCGACCGTACAGCCCGGCTTGCCACAGCCGTATTCCGGACCGCGGTCATAGTAAATCTCCGAACACGGGCCGCACGGACCAGAGCCATGCTCCCAGAAATTATCCTCCTTGCCAAATCGGAAGATACGCTCCGCAGGAATGCCGACTTGCTTATTCCAGATTTCAAACGCCTCATCATCATCCACATAGATAGACGGATACAGGCGATCCGGATCAATGCCAACCCATTCCGGGCTGGTCAGAAATTCCCAGCTCCATGCAATGGCTTCTTTTTTGAAATAATCACCGAAAGAGAAATTACCCAGCATCTCAAAGAAAGTGCCATGACGTGCTGTCTTACCTACATTTTCGATATCGCCGGTGCGGATGCACTTCTGACAGGTGGTAACACGATGGCGCGGCGGCTCCTGCTCACCCGTAAAAAACGGCTTCATCGGTGCCATGCCCGAATTAATCAGCAAAAGCGACGGGTCGTTCTGCGGAATGAGAGAAAAACTCGGCAGGCGAAGATGTCCTTTGGTTTCAAAAAACTTCAGATACATTTCGCGCAGCTCATTCAGACTTCTGTACTGCATATTTTTATCCTCCAAATTTTAGTTTACATAACAAAAAAACTTCCGCCCACTCTTTAGGGGCGAAAGCATTCTTCCACGGTACCACCCTAATTTGCGCCGCTGATGACGCATCTTAGTGATCGGATATCGCGGATCAGACGGTCTGCTTTCACAGACTACTCGGAAGTGGCTGTCCTCCGGTTTGGCAAAGGGCTTGCACTCTCCCCTCTCGCTATATGCCAGATGCCGAAAAACTCGTTTCCTCATCGCATTATCATATTTGTTCTTATAAAAGTATATCATTTTATATTTTTTTGTCAACAGAAAAACCGACCATCAGGCCGGTTTTTCAGGAGAAAGAAAGAGAAATATTCAGTTCATCATGTCGCATCCGGTCGGGTGACCTTTTTCACCCATTTCCAGCTGCGCAGTCGAATCACGACCGGAATTGCCTTATACAACTGATCCCATTTGAGCAAGAAAAACACTACAACCGGCGCACACTTCCACCAGAATGCCGCCATCGCAGAAAATGGTACAATAATCAGCCACATGCTGATTAAATTCATCTTCGCACTGAAGGCCGTATCGCCCCCGCCTCGAATGATGCCGTTATCACAAGCCATCTGATAAGACGTGCCAACGGTTGTGATGGAAAGCACCAACATAAACTGCATGGATAATTCATATGCCCGTTCGGTCAATGTGCCGCCAAAGACCATTAGGATCGGCGTACGCAGAATGAAAATCAAAAATCCTGAGCAGATACCGATGGTAACAAACAATACTTGCAACGTGCGCACAAGCGGATGCAAACGCTGCTCGTTTCCTGCACCAATAGTGCGCCCGACCACAATGCCAGAGGCAGATGCAGCGCCATACGCCACAACGGACAACACTTGAAAGACCTGTACTGCAATCGCATTCGCTGCTGTCACATCGCCACCAAGATGACCGAGGATTCCAGTCTGCACCATCTGCGCCAAGCCCCACAGCGCCTGATTGATAAGCACAGGAGAAGAAACGCGGGCATAGTCCCGCATATAGCTGATATCAATGTGAAGCAGTTTTGTCAGAGTCAAATTGAGCTTGTGCTCTTTATATTTCAAATAGTAAATAACAATCAATAGCTCCACGCACCGTGATACCAGTGTTGCAATCGCAGCACCGCGCACGCCCAGTTCCGGAAAACCCAGATTGCCATAGATGAGGCAATAATTGAGACATACGTTGATAACCAATGTAGAGCCGGAAATGATATAACCAATTTTTACGATGCCAATCGAGCGAAGCGAAGCCACCAAAATATTGGTAACAGTAAAAATAATGTACGTAAAACAGATAATTTGGAAATACTTTTGTCCCTCCGCAATAACCGCACTGTCATTAGATAGCAAACTCAAAAGCTGTGTGGGGAAAAATAATACCACGCCAAACAGAACAACTGCTAAGCTTCCGCCAAAACGCAACGCAACGCCAATTATATGGGGAATCGGTTGCAGATTTCCTTTCCCCCAGTACTGTGAGCCGAGCACAACCGCACCCTCTCCAGCGCCTACTACCAGCATTTGCAGCAAATACTGCACCTGATTACACAAACTGACTCCACCCATGGCATCCTGACTATACCGGCCGAGCATTACGGTATCCATCATATTCACGCCATATGTCAATAGGTTTTGCAGCGCCAATGAAAGCGCCAAAATCATAAATGATTTATAAAATGTCTTTTCCTTTATCATCTTTAACACCTTATGAACATGCGTTTGTCATGGTTTTATTAGTATAAAATTTATTTCTTACGTAAGCATACTGGATTTAACGCTGTTTTTCAATAATAAAACACTGCATTTTATTTATATTTTGTGCTATCATACATATAAGAGGTGAGCACATTGAAAGTGAATAACGAACCGGGAGTGTTATCGCGCTCAGAACGCTTCTTTTCCACGCCGTCCGCAACCGCACGAACGCTGTTTTTCTATGTCACTCGTGTCGGACATTATTATTATGATGAACGATATGACTTTTCAGATACCTGTGATGCGGCCCGACAGGAGAGTCATAAGAATTTTTTTCTTGCGTTTATCCGTTCCGGAACTATATTCTATGAGACAACACAGCAATTCGCGGCAGAACGCGGTCAAGTTGCATTGGTTGACTGCCATAAACCACATCACTTTTATACTGCGGGAGCGGCAGAGGCAATGTGGATTCATTTTGACGGTGCCAACGCCGCAGCCTTTTTCAATCAAATTATTGCCTTTCGAGGTGGCAAGCAGGCTTTTACTCCGTCACCGGATGATAGAATCGAACAGGAAATGGCGCAAATCATCTCCGGATTACGCAGTGCCAATATCAGTGAAGTGGATTGTTCGCAGCGTATTTATCGTATCCTATGCGCACTTCTTTTTCCCTCCGCTTCAACCAAAACCATTGCAGATGACAATGCCATATCTCAAGCAATTCACTATATCGACCAACATTTATTTGAGCAAATCAGCGTAAATCAGATTGCAGAGCATGTTCGTCTGAGCACTTCGCACTTTTCCAGATTATTTCGCAGCGCAACCGGTTTTTCTCCTCACGAATATATTATGCTGCATCGAATCGACGAAGCAAAGGCATTACTGCAATCCACTTCCCTATCCGTAAAAGAGATTGCGTTTCGGGTTGGCTACCGCAGCGAAGTCAATTTTATTATCGCCTTTACGGACAAGACTGGTCTATCCCCCACACAATTTAGAAAAAATATATATTGAGTTTTATCCAAACGTTTGCTTCACCTGACTTATGAACAAAGAGCAGCGTTAACATGGCTTCTTTGTATGAAAAAGCGGTGCCCACCTCAAATTCCACTTTGACCGTTACCTCAAAGTTCGGCATCTCAAAACTAGACGAACCGTCGCCCTAATCGGTGACTGGCACTTTATTTCCGTCCTTGTCCACAACCGTGATATCGTCATAGCGCTGTTGGGAGCGACTGTAACTACCTCGCCTTATGCGGCTTCCCGTCTGTCCGAGATAGCAGTACCGCAACCGCCTCCTCCGCCACCAGAGCTGCCATTCTTCTGATACGCAACAAAAATATTGTGATCGCTCGTTACGTTGATAAATGTGTAGCTGTTGCCGTACTGCTGTCGACCGTTACGCTACCCAGTACATAGCCTGCGTTGGGCGCAAAATTAATCATCTAGTTCTGACCATCCTGCACTTGTACTGTTCTGCTCGGTGTTGGATAACGGATGCTGTAATGGTGTGCTCCGTAGCCGCCGTTTTGGGCTTGGCTTCTGTCTTGATGATAATATTACTGTTGTTGTTGCTGCTCGATACCTCACCAGTAACTTCCTTAGTAACCTCCTTTACCGTATGCTCTCCAGACAGTGCAGATACGCCGTTCGGGACGTGTTTTCCGTCATTGTTGTCTTTATACTCATATTTGACGGTAATTTTCTGGGTATACGCTTGATCTAACGTCCACTTTCCTGTCAGAGTAAAACTTGAGTTGTGCATGTTAAAATCAGTGCCCGGCGTTACCTTCGTGTCGCCGTCCGAGCGGTATCAACCGTCAAAGGTGAGCCATCCAAACTGGCGGTAGGTTCTATCGCCGCTGTGACCTGCTTTCCACTATCCTCCACTGTAGTCTGTGGAAGTTTCGCATCACTTGGCATATTGCCAGTAAAGGCATAGCTCCGCTTATGGCTAAATAGCAAAGAAAGAAAAAGCATAATCCAAACAGAACCGGCAGTGTGGTCAGAAAACATTGTGAAAACACAAGATTTCTTCTATAATGAATACGAACCTTAACGATGAAAAGAAAGTGGAACGCCTATGCACATCAGCTATCAACCGCTATAGAACACCTTAAAAAAGTGTGGCATGAGGAAAGAGGACTTGCGACTTGCTGCCGGTCTGACAACTAACATGATTGCCAACATGGGCAAGGGCGAGCATATCAGCATGAAAACTCTGCTGCGTATATGCGAAGCCCTGAATTGTGGCATTTTAGATGTGATTGAATTGGAGCAGAAAGAAAATAATCAAATCTAAGAATAAAACAAATCGGAATTTGATAAGGAGTGAAAAGAAAAGTGTGTGAGGAATGTTACTCTGATGAAAATAGAATAACGCCTTTACTAAATCCGCTGGACTGTTTGGAGAACCACACTCAATATATTTGTGGAACTTGTGGACGGTGCATTTGTATCGAACATGACCCAAACAGAGGATTGCAACGGTGGAATTTTCCTTTTAAGTCATTGGAAATTGCAAAACTATATTTGCGAACAGCAGACTATACAACGAAAAGTGCGTGTGGTATTTATGAGATAGAGAACAATAAAGGAAGATTATCTTATAAAATATTTATAGGGAATGATGAGTTAAATCTATTCTTGAAAAAGAATAAAGACAAGAAATGCAGACAAATGATGCCTGTGTTTAGTGCTGGAAAGTATAAAGAATATCCACACACAGAAGTACGAAAATTGACGCCTGATGAAATAAAACAATATATGAGTGAACGCTAAATTCCAGTTTGTAGAGATACTACGATGATAAAAAAGTGAGTTTCATCCCCAAAACTAATTGCCGTTGCAGGAACACCCGTTCCCACAACGGCAGTTTTTATTTCCATGGCCTGCGCCGGAAGTTGATCCCGGAATTTTTGCGGCGATCTTTTGAACAGTCTTTTCAGGGTTGTTCTTTCTTCGTCTGTAAGCCGCTTGTATTTTAGCTGGAACGCCTTGTAGAAGATTTCCAGAAATTCCTGTACCCTATCGCCGGTGGACTACATGGCCTTTCGGACTTCTCTTATCAGTTCACCGGCGGGCGTGGTATCCGGCGCACTCTCCATGTCGTTCTCATGGGCTTTGCGTATATCGTGAAGGATGGCGTCCCATGTTTTGTGTGTCACATAGCAGAAAAAACTTCTTCCCCTATCTGACCGGCTTCCAGAATTTTCAGGGAGCGATCTGCGGCAGTTTTGGGATGCTCTTCCAGTATCATTGCCCGGACAGCGGCCAGCGCACTATTGAGGTCATGGAACTGCATGGTAGCCATTCCGTCCACATAGATTTCTGCGTCAGCCATCAGCTCCGCAAATTTTTCGTGGGACATCATCTCGCACAGCAGCCGGGTATTGATCCGTCCGCTTTTCAGAAGCGCCGCGGCTTCGTCAGTCAAATGCAGTTCAGACAGCGGAGTGTTGATCTGCTCCCGATTTTCTGTCCGGCAAAATAGATAGTCAATGAACACCTGATAAAAGTCTGCCAGTGTGATAAGGTTGCCGTGATTGATTTCCTTATTTCGGTTTTCTTCATTTTCATAACTGGCTAAAGCAGATTTTGAAATGCCGGTCTTTTCCGCCAGTTCTTTCAGCTTCAAGCCCTTTTCTACCCGTAAATGTTTCTCAAGCGTTCCTGCAAGGAAACACGGTCTTTCATCGGCTTGCCACTCCCTTTCCTTGCGGTTTTCAAGCATATATAATCATTACACCATACCGTTCCGAAATCGTGGAAATTTTCGATTTTGGGGCGGTATTCCTACTTTCTGGACATACGGGAAAGGGTTTAAAAATGAGCTATGATTAAGTCAGTTCATCGATGGATTATTCCAATCGAATGACCGGCCTGATGGGATATGCTCCCCGGCGATGTAGCGCAACGACCTGCGGCAAGGAATTGGAGGAACCTTGACCGCAGCGAGCATACCAACGATAACAAAACGCTGCTGTGAGATTCAAGGACAGGAACGACATCAGGGAAACCCGGCAGAACTGACACCAAAACGCTACCCAAACATGACAAATCGGCGGGGCGTAGTCTGCCCTGTCCGTGATACTATGGGGCTTTTCCAAGCGGCTCTATGGCCGCATTTTCCTTGAAAATCGCCCCGAAACATGACACCCAAAACCGCTATCCGCCCATCTATACCGTTACGGCTGAAATGGGCGGATTTTCTATGATAGGAGGCACCATGCCGAGAATGAGCAAGAAACGGAAGTTGGAGCTGTCCTTCTTCCTCAATAACCGGGGGCGTGTGGCCTACAACGACCTGTGCCGGAAGTGTCAGCATGAGTGCAAACAGAGCTTCCGGGCTGTCGTAATCGACTGCCCCCATTACCTGTCCAAACGAGCCAAGCGAAAGGAGAAAACCGACTAAATGGAATTTGAATTTATGACCGCAGACACCGTTCTGCCGCCCTGTATGCCACTTCCCACCGCCATGCTGCAGCTACCAATCAGCAGTACCGCAGAGGTCATGTATGACGCCACCCTTGCGGCGAGTACGGAGGATACCAACGGGATACTGTTTGTCCGTTTCCCCATTGTAGAGCTGGTAGCAGCCTCGTCCCGCGGCTCCGTGACCGTCAAGCGTTCCTTGAAGGAATTGGAGGACGCCGGACTGATCCTGCGGGTGCGCCGGGGTGTGGGAGAACTGAACCGCATTTACACACTACTCCCCAAAAAGGAGGGCTGTCGTGATGAATGAAAAGCTGGAAAAGCTCAACCGGGAGCTTGCCCAAAGCGAAGCCAGACTGCGGCGGGCGCAGAACGAAGAAAAGATACTGAAACACCAGATAAAACAGCTTACCCGGAAGGAACGGACGCATCGGCTCTGTACAAGAGGGGCTATGCTGGAAAGTTTCCTGATAAGGCCGGAAGTGCTGACGGACGATGATGTGATGGACATTCTGAAACAGGCATTTTTTCAAAATGGTATGAAAGAAGCTGTTGCGGAAAGCGTGAAACGGAGGGTAGCCGGGGAACCCCTTACAGAGTAAGGGCGCAACTATAACACCGGCGGGGCCGGTGCGTTGCGCCCTGCCGGGGGCTTCCTGCGGAAAGCAGATGATTGCCGGCACACTTGCGGCTGCTTCCAATCATCACAGGGGACGCTACGCTTCCCCTGCGCTGGCTACGCCAGCTACCCCTTTGTGGACTTGCTGCCCGGAAACACCTTACGCTGCAAGCTTTTCCCGTCCAACAAGTTTACAAAATCTGTAGGTTTGTCAAACATATTGGACAGAGAACTCAAAAGGAGAAAGCCAACCCAGAGGCCTCATGGGAAAGTTGTTG
>NZ_CAXTXI010000018.1:0-41583 GCF_964248325.1 Agathobaculum sp. Marseille-P7918
AGTTTTTTCATTTCTTGTCGAACTTTTCCGGTTCGGCCGCCTCTCACCGAAGCAGCTTGAATAGTATACTACCCCATGCGCCTTTTGTCAACAGCTTTTTACTATTTTTTTGCTTTTTCCCTTTTTGCTGAATTGACCGACCAACCCAAGCTCTTTACACCCATGTCTTACCCATTATTAACCGTCCTTTGATCATTCTATAACCTCCCCATCTCCTGGGTCTTCGGCGGCGCGAATCTCCTGCGCAAACCGCTCAATCAGATGTTCGCGGTTTTCCGCACACCACTGCGTATCATATCGGATGATGGATACACGGTCGAGTTCGGTCAGCCCCTCCGCTGTTTTTGCGCCGGGATTGACCGGAAGCCGCTCTCCTTTTGCGTCAATATAACATTCCTGCCCACGCCGGCTAAGAACCCAGTCTAAAAAAGTACGAGCGTTTTGCGCCTCTCGCGGGTCAGCATTGCGGATGAGCGCCATTGCACCAATCTCATAGCTTGTACCGTCGCTCGGGAAAATGATTTTGATAGGCAAGCCTTCGTGCGCCTGCCGCAAAGCGTCATGTGCAAATGTGATACACAACGCCGCACCCCCCAGTCCCACTGCAGACGGAGAATACGGGCCGCCTTTGGTATAATAGGCAATGTTTTCGTCCAGCTTTTTCAGGTACTCAAACGCTGCATCCTCTCCACGCATCTGCGCCAGACCAGCAACGATTGTGTAGGAGGTGCCCGAAAGCGAAGGATGCGCCATTACAATCCGCCCACGGAACACGGGGTCGAGCAAGTCATCCCAGGTTTGCGGAAGCGGCAGCTTTTCCTGCGCAAAGGTTTCCTCATTATAGGCAAAGCAGATCGCACCCACATAGCACGGCGACCATGCATGTGCCGCATCCTGATAGATGTCCGCAATCTGCTCCAACCCTTCCGGCTCATACGGTTCGAGCAGCCCCTGTTCTGCAATGGCTATATAGTTTTCGCTTGAACCACCGAACATCACAGAGGCCTGCGGCGCATCCCGCTCCTGCCGCACACGCTCCAGCATATCCGGCGTGGAAAGGTGCTCCCATTCCACGCGGATACCCGTGTCCTTTTCAAACGCGTCGAAATACACCGAAACCTCCGGCTCAGTCAACGGCGTGTAGACAGTCAGTATTGGATACTCCGGCTGCACAGCCGCCTCCACCGTAAAATCCGGCTGCAGCTCCACTTCTGGTTCTCCGTTTTGGGACGTGCAGCCGGAGACCAGCAGCAGCCCCGCTGCGCAGACGCACAGGATGCGTTTTTTCATACGCTGCCCTCCTGCATACGGTATTCCCGCGGCGTCAGTCCAGTGTTCTTCTTGAAAATATAGCTGAAATACTGCGGCTCATTATATCCGATATCAAACGCAATCTCCGACAATTTACGGTCGGTCTCACGCAGCGCCTTTTTGGCTGCCTCAATCCGTGTTTTGGTCAGATATTCAATAAAGGTCTCGCCGGTTTCCTGTGAAAAAATTGTACTGAAGTAATTGGACGAAAAACCAATGGCAGATGCGACCACATGCAGTGAAATATTCGGGTCGGCATAATTTTCACGAATAAACATACGCGCCCTCTCGATTTCCGCGCCATAACGGATGGGCTCGCTCATCCCACGATAGCGTACAACCCGCTCGAGTATCTCGATACAAAAAGCACGCGCGCTGTCCAACTCGCCGGCGGTATGCAGTAGTTTGGATATATCCGAAACATCTTCAAAGCATTCCTGCGGTTCCAGCTGCAATTCGCGCACAAATCGTGAAGCGACCATCAGCAAGTCAACCAGTAAGTAATACCGATACAGCACGCTCTGTACATCCTCTTGGTTAACCGTTGACAAATACGCATTGACCATATCAGGGATATCCTTCTCTTGCATATGGCGGATCTTGTCCACCAGAGGCACATCTGCACCAAGCTCGAGCCTCGATGATGACACAGTCGTCGACAATTCGTCAAATCCTGTGATCCGGCTCTGCTTTAGTCCCGAACCGACGACCTGCGCCGCCTGCCGCGCCTGCTGCAACGCATCCGGCAGCGCGCTGATCCGGTCGCATACACGGCTCAGCCCAATCACTGAAACCGTATCCAGCAGCCGTTCCAACTCATGCTGCAACGCGCGCGCCGCCTCGTACGCAGTTTCCTGCACCTCGTCTGGCGTATTGCCGGTCAGCAGCAAAATACCGCAGTCACAGCCTTTCAGAAATGCCTGCACGGTATCCCGAGCATCGAATAACTGGGAAAACAAGCAGCGAAGCCGTTCTGTCCCCTCACCGCGAAAGCACGCCTGCGGTAGCGAGATGTAGCCCACCTGATACTGTTTTGCCAGCAGGTTAATGCCGAACCGGCTGCTTTGGCCGTGGATATCAGCCGAGGGCAGCGCCCCGCTGACCACCCGCGCCAGAAAATTCTCACGTAGTAGCATATGCTCGTCATCCGTGCGCTGTCTGGCCAGCAGCTGCACCTTGTCCGCCTCGATACGGGCAATAGTATCCTCGAGTGCCTTCCTCAGATTGCCCGGGTCGATAGGTTTAAGCAGATAAGCGTCCACGCCGATCGAAACCGAACGCTGTGCATATTCAAACTCATCATGCCCACTGAGCACAATGATATGTACCCACGGCATGGCGCGGCGCACGAGCGACGCCAACGCAAGCCCGTCCATAAAGGGCATGCGCACGTCTGTGATCAAAATATCCGGCCGCAGCTCCTGAATGAGCGGCAGGGCCATTTCACCATCCGGTGCTTCCCCGCAAAAACTGACCGGTAAGTCGACGCGGTCGATCGTGCGCCGAAGGCCGTCTCGAATGATGTCTTCATCATCTGCCAGAAATATACGATACATTTTCCTGCTCCTTACACGGGATGGTAAACGAAACCGTCGTTCCCTCCCGATAAACACTTGCGATCTGCAGCTCCGTGCCATAATACAGCCGGATGCGCTGCGAGACATTAAACAGTCCAAATCCGCCGGACTGCGTCGCCGGACAGACTCCGGCCGACAGATCCGCTTGCAGTGCGCGCAGTTTTTCCGGTTCGATCCCGATGCCGTTGTCCGAAACGGAAAACGTCATCTGATCCTTGCCCGTGCGCTGAACAGAAACCACGATACAGCCGCGCCCACGCTTTGCGCGCACACCATGATAGATGGCATTTTCCACCAGCGGCTGTAGTAGCAGCTTGAGTACCTGCATATTTCCCAGGCTGCCATCCGCCTCGATGCGATACTCCATCGTGCTGCCATATCGGGTCGCCTGAATGGCAAGATAGCTTTTTACATGCTCGATCTCACGGGAGACCGGGATAAAATCCTGTCCGCTGCTGAGCGAAATGCGCAGAAAGCTCGTCAGCGCCATCGTGATATCCATCACTTCCTGATTGCGCTCTGCCTCAGCTAGCCACACAATCGTATCCAGCGTATTATACAGAAAATGCGGTGTGATCTGTGCCTGCAGCGTCCTCATTTCCGCCTTTTGCAGGTTTTTTTCAGCAATCAGCTGCTCAGCTACCGAATGCTCCAGCCGACTTGCCATGTGGTTCAGGTGGCGCGCCAAACCGCGAAATTCTTCCACCTGCGGCAATGCGGTGCGCGCGTCCCAATCGCCCACCGCAATGGCGGCCGCCATTTTATCCAGCGCCTGCACCGGTTCGTCGATTGCCTGCTGCACATGCTGATAGCTTTTCCGCGCATACCAGCCCGTCATGGCCAACAACGCGAACGAAATAATCACCATAACAAACGTTGTTGACTGGATTTGCCGGTTCAGTTCACCGATGCGCACGATTTCCTCTTCGATATAGTTTTGCAGCATTTCGTCGATCAAGCGCGCTACACTGCTGATTTCCTCCATTACACTTTCACGGTAGGCAACCGCACGGTTTTCCGCAATTTGCTTACCAAGAATATCAAAATAGTTTTTCATGGTCTCTGTCGCGCGGGCAGCCGCCTGCAAATACTGACTGCTCTGCGCGCTGCTGCTGGACTCAAGCACTTGGATTCCGTTCACAATCCGCGACATGTACGCATACTGCTTTCCGTCCTCAAATGCCAGATTGCCCGAAACGATTTGCCACACTTCTTCCGTACTCTGATCCCCGACCGTTTCACGCAATGTGTTGGCCGTTTCGATATTCTCAATACAGCTGCTGTATTGGAAAGACAAGCCGACAATCGTGACAAGCAGCATCAGCACCGGCACCAGCAGCGCACAAATAATCGTGCGGTAGGAACGTTTCAGCGTCAAACGAATGCTGGAAGGGGTCATTTCACTGACCTCCCTTGCTCAAAATCTGCACTGGGCACAGCCGCTCTTCCGGATGTGCGCCGGACAAGCGCTCCTGCACCTCAGCGACCGCCTGCTCGCCCAACAAGGCCGGATCGAGATAAGCCAACCAGCTGATTTTCCCGTCGCGCTGCATTTGCAGCACTTGCTCACTGCCGCCGAAGGCATATATCTGCACCTCGTCTCCGGGTGCTCCGCCTGTCGCCTCCAGTGCCTCCACAGCGCCAATTGTGATCCCATCGCTATGCGCGAGAATTACATCCATTTCGTAGCGATTGCTCGCCAGCCACTCGATCACTTCTTTTGCACGCGAACGCATAAACTCTGTGCTGACGCTGTAATTGATGCGCAGAGGCGACTGCATCTGCCGCAGGCAGTTGCTGAACCCGCCTGTAATCTCCCGCGTGAAGGACGCGTCTACCGTTCCGCACAGTTCCACCACATTCCCGTCATGCTCGCCCGGCGATGCCAGATACGCTAGCGCTGCGTCATGTCCCGCTGCGTTATAATCATAGCCAACATAGCTGACCAAATCCTCCTGCGGTGCAGACGCGCGCTTATTGACTGTGATAATCGGGATACCCGCATCATGCGCCTCTTGAAAAACATAATCCCATCCTGTTTCAGCAACAGGAGAAAGCACAATCGCATCCACCTGATAGATGATCAACGCGCGCACCTGCTCGGCCTGCGCATCCGTGCTGCGCGCCGAATGGAGCGTGATCACATCAAACCCTTGCGCGGCGGCGGAATCCAAAATACTTTCCAGCATCATAGCATGCCACTCATCTTCGCTCGCGGTTGCAACAACACCCACAACATACTGCTCATCCGTTTTCGAGGCCATATCTGACCGCGCATATAGTTGCAGCGCGAGCAAAATCATCCCGGTTGCCAAAAACAGGACTGCACAACCGATCAGTCGGGAAAAAGATTTCATCTCAGCCTCCAGCAAAGATATTTCTGTTTTCATTGTACAACAACGCCCTGCGGGAAACAAGCCGCCAAATAAACAAACAGCGCTGCCGTTAAACCACCGGCAGCGCTGCTCGCTTCCCGCATGCACAATGCAAAGTCATGCGGTACGGATTGTTTACTTGTTCTGGTAGCGCATCATAACGGTTGCAATCTCCGCACGGGTTGCCGTCCCTGCCGGATCGATCGCACCGCCGTCAGAGCCGCTGATCAAGCCTTCACCGATGCACCATGCAACCGCATCCCGTGCCCATCCGGACACGGCATCCGCATCCGGATAGCCGTCCAGTGTATCGTCGGAAACGTCGCTGCTTGCCCCTTGCGTTTTGGCATATCGGTACAGGATCGTTGCCATCTCCTCACGAGTGATTGCAAGGTCGGGCGCAAACATGTTTTCGCTCACACCGGACACGATCGCATTTTCCGCTGCCCAGCCGATTGCCTTGGCGTCGTAACGGTTTGCCGGAACATCTGCGAAACTGCTCGCCGCGCTCTCCGGCTCCTTCGCCTGACGGTGCAGCACTGTCACCAGCATGCCGCGAGTCATCTCGGCATCTGGGGAGAACTCCGTCTCGCTTGTGCCGTTGAACAGCTTGTTTTCCACGACGTAGTCCACCGCGTCGGCCGCCCAGTGCGTCCGGGTATCGGTAAACTTCTGGGACGGACGGACATCCTCGCCGGATGCCTCAACCGTCATGCTCATGTCAGCCTTGGCGGAGTAGTCGTCAAAGTCGTTCTCGTAGCCGTTGTAGAAATCCAGATTTTCGTGACCAGCCGCGCCGCTGAACGTGCCGCGGTTCCAGTCCGCGATGGTCGACCACTTCGCGCTCTGCTCCGCGCCCTTGAGCGTGTATTCCATCACCTTGGGCAGATCGGTGCTGTCGGTGCCAACCGCGCTGTCAAACGTCGTGGTCAGACGGACGAACTTCGCCTCACCGAGTTCGCTCAGGTCGATCGTATTGGCGCCGTTTGCCAGTGTGTACTGTTTGGAGGAAGAAACGTTCTTGCCATCCTGCGACAGTTCAACCTTCACCGACAGACCAGCCTTGCCTTCCACCAGCGCATCATACTGCAGCTCCTGCAGTGCGCCGACAGAGACCCACTCAGTCTGGTGCGTGCCAGTGGTCACGATGTTCTTGGGATTGAAGTCCAGCCAGACTACCATTTTATCTGCCTGAGGACCTGCCGCTGTCGGGTTAGCGTAAACCGCCTTGTTGTCCGCGTCGGACAGCTTGGTGGTGTAGAAGCGCACCTGACCGACCTCGCCCTGCAGCATGCAGTGGTACTTGCCGCGGTTGCGATCGGGCAGCAGATGGCGGGTATAGGTACCGCCGACATACATCGAGCAGCCGGGCCAGTTCTTGATCGGGGAGTCGAATGCCGGTGCAGCGATCGTGCCGCTGACCTCGGTGTTCTGATAGCTTGCGCCACCGGTTGCACGGTCGAACGAGCCGGTGTACTGCACCCATTCGTTCAGCTGTGCGCCGTATTCTGCGCCATTCTGGTTCTTGCCGTCGCTGTCATTCCAGAAATATTCGCCATTGTCGTTGTCAAAGCCTACGCCGTAAGTCAGCTTGCCGGTCGATCGGACTGCCATACGGAACAGATAGTTTGTGCCGTAGTTGATGGTCGAACCCTTCATCATCAGCGGGTTGTGGTCCCAGTCAGTCGAATCGCCCTTGGCAAGACGGCCAATGTTCGCCCAAACCATGCCGGTGACGCCGTCGTCCACCACATAGTTCTGGCGGTCGGGAATCTCGATGTAGTCGTATACGCCGTCCAGCTTCAGGCCGTATTCGTTGTTTTTGCCATAAGTGATCAGGGTCGGCTTGCCGCGGATGATGCCGTCATTGCCTTTACCCGACTTATCCTTGACGATCGGCGTGCCCTGGATCGTGCCTGCGATCGTGACCTTTTTGGCATCGGAATTGCCAATGGCAACCTCATGATCGCCATAAGTATCAAACTGATACACAAATTCAACCGTTTTGGTTTCGCCAGCCGCCAGCGTAACCCGCTGCTCGGCAAGGCTGCTACCGTCCATCACAAAGGCGACCGGCAGGTTGCCTACATCATTGCCAATATTGGTAACATCCGCCTTGACATACAGCACATCCGAATTGATATCGCTCGTCTCACCGTCACCAAGCTTGACGCGCAGGTTGGATGCGGAGTAAGTCGCCGGACGGTAGGTAACGTCCACTATTTTCGTATAGTCGCCCAGCTTGAGCGTGTGTTTGCCCAGATCGGTCAGCGTCAGCTCTGCGGATACCGTCTTGCTCTCGCCCGGCTGCAGCGCTACGACGCGCTCCTTGCCGTATTTTCCGAAATGATACAGATAACGGGTCATGCCGTTGTCGTTCACCGGCAGGCTGACGACAGCCAACCCCTTGCCGGTATTGGTTGCGGTTGCCTTGACCGTAGCCGCGCCGCTCGACTGCACGCTGTCCGGAGAAATCGCGATGTCGCTCAGCTTCACATCTGCGCCGTTCTGCGCCAGCGCCACGGTTTCGATCTCCTTCTCACCGCTTTCGGACAGGCCGAGGTTCGTGTAGGTCAGCACGCCGTCCTTGATATGTACGTCGAGCATGTCGCCCTTGCCGTTTGCCAACAGTTCGGGCAGGTTTTCATCCAGACGCTCGTCATCCGAACCGGTCGAAACCTTGCCGTCGCCCACGCGGGCATCGCCCTGCGTCACATACAACGTTCCTGTGCCAACCGCCGGGTCTGCCGAAGCAATGCGGCTGTATGCGTGGGTATGGCCTGCAAACATTACATTGACATTGTACTTTTCCGCGATCGGCGGGATGTACTTGCGGGTATACAAATCCTCATATGGATGGTGCATGGTCAGTACACGAAAATCCGCATTTTGTGCCTCGTCCGACTGCAGGTCGTTACGCAGCCATTCGAGCGACTTTTCCACGTTCGCATGTGTCTCCGCACTTGCGCTGCCGCCTGCCGAATCCGTGTTCAGCTCGAACAGCGACCACGGGTTGGAGTTCATCATCGTGAAGTGCGTGTTGCCGTAGTTAAAGGAGATATTGGTGCCGTCGGTATTGGAATGGAATTCCTGCTTCTGCACCTCGGTCACATACGCATCAAAATATTCACCGTAGTCATGATTACCGCAGTTATAGATCACCGGAATGTTTTTAATAAATTCCGTTCCGTTCTTGAACCAGAAATTAAACTGATCCTTCTGGGTGCCCGTTCCTTCCACCATATCGCCGGTGTGCAGGACAAAATCCGGGCGGTTGGCCATGATGTAATCGCTGACTGCCTGCGCGGTTTCAAACTTATGTGTGTCCGAAACCACCATAAAGTGGATATCATCCGGGTTTTCGCTCAATGTTTTGAACGTACCGTTTTCCACCGAACCGTCCTTTAGTTCAATGCGGTACTGATAAAGTGTATCCGGGGTAAGGTTTTCCAGCTTCGCCCGGTAAATGTGCATTTTCTCGCCTTCAAAAGCCGGGCCATCCTGCGAATTGATGCTCAGCTCCTGCATATTGTCTGCCGAAGTGCCGTAATAAATTTTGGCTGCATCGCCGGTTTTGCCTTCAAAAGCAACCACCATGCTGTTGGCCTTGGGCGCCAACAGATAAGGGCCATTTTCAAATCCAGCATTGGTTGCAGGCTCATCTGCCGCCAACGCCCCCACTCCCGCTGACATTGCCATCAATACGGCCAATGCCGCCGCGGTCAGCTGCTTATGCAAGCTGAAAAACTTCTTGCGTGCGCTCACTTTCATCCTTCCTTTCTGTACTCTCTGCGGTATTATAAGAATACGCATTCCGGCTCTTGTTTACAATGCAATAACTTATGAAAAAATCTTGCACAGCAGGAAGACATCCGAAAAGACTTATACTTTCTTCCGGAAAAAATCTTAAGTTTTGATAATGCATGATCGAGAACGGTTTGACAATTCCCTTTCGCTTCCATTTCTAGAGTCTGCAAACCAATTTGCGAAAAATTCTTGACATGACCCAGCATTTCTTTCCGAAGCACGATTTTTCTGGCCAAATGTAAAACCTCCTGTGCGTTGCTTCTTTACTACACCGCACGGGAGGTTTATACAAAACTGGGGATGGTATCTTCTATCGGCTACACCATTGAAATTTAAGTCCGTGCAGATACTATTCAACCATCTCCATACATCTTCTTATAATAATTGACATATGCACCGGATGTGATTCGCTCAAGCCAGTCTTGATGCTCTTGATACCATACAATCGTCTCCGCGATGCCCTGTTCAAACGTATATTGAGGTTTCCACCCCAATTCTGTCGTAATCTTAGTATTATCAATTGCATAGCGGCGATCATGCCCAGGGCGATCTTTTACATAGGTGATCAGGCTTTCTGGCTTACCCAGCTCTGAAAGAATCAAGCGAACAATCTCAATATTCGCTTTTTCATTGTTCCCACCGATATTATATACCTCGCCAACTCTACCCTTTTCTATCACAGTTGCAATCGCTGCACAATGATCAGATACATGCAACCAGTCACGAATCTGCATCCCATCGCCATATATAGGCAAAGCCTTATCATTGCTAGCATTATGAATCATTAGCGGAATCAACTTTTCCGGGAACTGATAAGGGCCGTAATTGTTCGAGCATCTGGTAATATTTACAGGCATACCATAGGTTTCATGATATGCTCGAACAACCAAATCTGCACTTGCTTTCGATGCAGAATATGGGCTATTGGGCGAAAGTGGTGTCGTTTCAGTGAACATACCAGTCGCTCCCAATGCGCCGTACACCTCATCGGTAGATACTTGCAAATATTTCACACCCCCACGATATTCACGAGAATATTTATCTTCGGGATGGATTTTCCAATGACGCTTTGCTGCCTCTAAGAGCGTTTGCGTCCCAACAATATTGGTTGTCAAAAACAACTCCGGCTCTTCAATACTGCGATCAACATGACTTTCTGCCGCAAAATGCACCACTGTATCAAAGCAATATTCCGAAAACAGATTTTCGACCAGTTCCTTATCACGAATATCACCCTTGACAAAACAATATCGCTCATCCGTCTCTATCGCAGTCAGGTTTTCTAAATTACCCGCATAAGTCAGCGCATCAAGATTCACCAGTATCTCAATATCATTTTTCTCTCGAAGCAGATAGTGAACAAAATTAGAGCCAATAAATCCAGCCCCTCCCGTAACCAGTACCCGTTTCATGCAAACTCCTCCTCTGCAATGGTATGCAAATACCGTCCATATTCCGTTTTCATCAGCGGTTTTGCTAATGTGAGTAATTGCTCTTTATCAATAAATCCCTTGCGATAAGCGATCTCCTCAATGCATGACACATAGAGTCCTTGACGTTTTTGAATGATACTCACAAATTGAGAAGCCTCCTGCAAGCCCTCATAGGTACCGGTATCCAGCCAGGCCATACCACGGAAAAATTTCACAGCTTTTAGCTGGCCACGCCTTAAATATTCATTATTCACTTCTGTAATTTCGAGTTCCCCACGAGCAGAAGGTTTAATGTTCTTTGCGATCTCCACCACTTGATTATCATAGAAGTAAAGACCGGGAACAGCATAATTCGACTTCGGCTTTTGCGGTTTTTCTTCGAGCGAAAGCACTCGCCCATCTTCGTCAAATGTCACTACACCAAACTCTTTCGGATTGTGAACGGGATATCCAAAAATAACCGCTCCCTTTTCTAACGCTGCTGCTTGCGCTAGCGTTGCTGAAAAACTGGCGCCGTAAAAAACATTATCCCCCAGAACCAATGCTACTTTGCTATCGCCGATAAACTCTTCACCAATGATAAATGCCTCTGCAAGCCCATTTGGCTTCTCCTGCATAGCATAGGCAAATTTCATTCCAAGTTGGCTGCCATCGCCTAAAATCTCCTTAAATACAGAAATATCCCGAGGTGTGGAGATAATCAAAACCTCCCTGATACCTGCTAACATCAAGGTAGATAACGGATAATAAATCATCGGCTTATCATAAATCGGAAGCGCTTGTTTTGATACACCAATTGTAATCGGATATAGGCGCGTACCCGATCCACCTGCCAGAATGATACCTTTCATATCTTTCCACTCATTTCTTTTTGAAAATAAACAGTTTGCTGAAAATATAGTTTAGTCCAATAATAACAACATTAACGATACATTTCGCGAGCATGTCATGCATACCAAGCCAGATAAGCAACAACAACATGCCGTTGTCAATAAAAATGGTGCCGATTCGCATGCCGAAAAATTCACGAAAGTTTTTCCATGTCAGACGAACTCGAAACACAAACAAACTGTTTGTAAAATAAGCATATAAAACAGATAGGATAAATGCTACGGTATTCGCAATTAGCGTATCACATTGATAAGACAGCAACTTGTACACAACAATATTAACAATAACAGTTGAAATACCGCAAACCAGATAGCGAAAGGTTTCTATCAGGAATTCTCGTTCCAGAAATTTTTTCATGATAGATCCCCTAAATAATCCTTTACATTATCAAAATAGGCAAGAGCATGCTCAATACAGATGTCCATATTATAATATTTAAACTCTGCCAAACGCCCACACAAAAACAGTCCATTATATTTTTTCGCGTCATTCAAATATTTTTGATAAAGCAGATTGCTCTCTTCTGTCATAACCGGATAATACGGAATATTGCCAACCTCTGCATCAGGATCATATTGCAGAGGATATTCTGTTGCCACAACGCTTCCCTGCGCCTTGTTATAATCCTTCATTAGTTTATGATACTCTGTTTTTCTGGTATAGCCATCTGCCTGAGGATAAGAGATAATTTCACACGGTAATACACTCGTACTATCTGCATAGTACTCATACCGAATATCAAGCGAACGATACGGAAGCAAGCCATATTTTCGTCCAAATAATTCGTCAATCGCACCGGTATAAACAAGGCAATCTACCTTTTCACCCTCAAAGTAGATAGATCCTGTATCTTCTTCCAGACGCAATAATGAAAGCGCGTCCGTATTCAGACGAACTTCTATATTCGGATGATCGAGCATATTTTCAAACAGCTTCGTAAACCCTTCCGTTGGCAGATACTGAAAATCTTTATTCAAATATCGCTCATCATAGTTCATTGCCATTGGAACGCGTTCCAAAACATACTTATCGATTTGCTCAGGCTGAATCCCCCACATTTTTGATGTATAGGTGCGATATGCCTTTTCAAACAGAAGTGTGCCATAGCCACTGATATCAGGGTCGGCATGGTCAACCAGTTCCAAAATCGGTACACGATCGCGTCCATAAAAAGCTTCTCTGAGTTTTGCAAGCAGAGATTCTGCCTTCTCCGCACCAATCAGCTGCTGCACAGAGGTAAAGTTAAATGGGAGCTGCACATAACTTCCATCAATAAAGCTAAGCAATCTGGCGTTATGCGGATGCAGTGCTCCATATTGTTTTAAAAAACGAATAACCTCATAATGATTTGTATTCAAAAAATGAGGGCCATATTTTTGTACCAAAATACCATGCTCGTCTACTTCATCAAAAGCATTTCCACCTATATGGGAACGTCGTTCTATGACGATAACGGAATATCCCAGCTCCTCTGCGATTTTTCTAGCCAGAATACTACCCGAAAAGCCTGCGCCAACTACAATAATTCTTCCCATCATCTTCATCCTTTCAGCATGACTAAAATTCAAATGCTTTGCAGCCACTCATTAATTCTAGTCCTTTCAGACAAACCGGTCAACAAATCCAGCTTCGAAGAATCAAACATTGTATCCCCTGACTCTATTTTTAAAGCATATTCTGGCCATTCAATATATTCTACACGACCGCCAAATCTGTTTACAATTAAACCTGCAAGATCCTTAAGCGACAAATTTTCTCCACCAATGTTGTAAACTTGATTATCACAAGCTTCATTTATTCCTAAAAACAATAAGTCGTTACACAAATCATCTATATAAGTAAATGTTCGCGTTTGATGCCCATCTCCAAATAATTTAATACTTCCAGTTTCCCTAAGTTGATGAATAAAAAAACCAATCGTACCATATGCACTTACCTCTCCAATATGCGAGCCATATGGCACACAAATTCTCGCAACACTATATCGGATTCCATACAAATTTTTATACATTTCCAAATATTGCTCACACATAAATTTTTGAAGCGCATAGGGTGTTAGAAATTGTTTTTCTGCATCTTCTGTTAACCGATGCTCTGCCCCCTTATATACTAGCCTTGTTGAGGGAAAAACAATTTTAACAAATGGATTACATTCTTTTGCAGCATTCAACGTGTTAACAAGTGCGCGTATATTTAAATTTAAAAACTCGTCGTGTTGCTCAAACCCTTGTAGTGTTCCTGTTTTGCCCGTAAAAAAATAAATTACATCACAGCTACTTGCAACATTTCTCATGTCTTCTTTGGAAAACACATCAATTGGAGTATAATTTTCATATCCATCCAGTTGTCTGTCTTCATAGCCATATGCATATAGTCGAATGTTTGCTTTATTTTTACACAGAAATGTAAAATTTCTTGCCAAGTAGCCATTGGCACCTATGACAGCGATTCTTGTCATCTTTAATTCTTCTCCATTATTTCTTGCATCATAGATGATTGCATAAATATATCATCACTTTGCATCGGAATTTCGAAAACTTTGTTCGCAAATACTTGCATTGAATGTAAAAACTGGTCATCTGCATCCAATTCTATCTTACTCTCATCCGAAGATGTGCGCAGAATAAGACTTGGTTTCACGCCATCACCAGCGGTGAAGATACGAGGAGCAATCAGCGTTGCCTTGCTGCTCCAAACTTCAAGCTGACACTGATAGGCATTATCCATACCAAATGAAAGCTGTGCCACCTCACCTGCATCGTTCTCCATAACAGCACTACCGTACAAATCAACCCCAAAGCCCTCTGGCTGAACAAGTTTTGAGTGCACGACCTTCGCTGTATCACCGAGCATTTCGAGCGCTAAACGAACTGGATAGCCGCCGCAATCCAATAATGCGCCGCCCCCTAATTCCTTATTATAGCGAAAGTCTCCCTGCGAACGCATGGGAAACCCAAACGACATTCGGTAAAGACGAATCTCACCCAGTGTTCCATCTGCAATCATTTGTTTGATCTTTGCAAGTTGGCTATGGTAGAGGAACATATAATTTTCGTGTACTGCAAGTCCCTTTTCCTCTGCCAGTTTCAAAAGCTGCTCTGTATCATGCAGGTTTGTAGTAAACGGCTTTTCCATCAAAAGATGTTTTCCTGCCTCCAACACCTTCTTTCCCCATTCAAAGTGAAGAGCAGGTGGCAGTGGAACATAAACTGCATCGATACTCTTGTCTGCAATAAGCGCATCATAGGACTCATATACCTCTCCGCCAAAAGCTTCTCGGAATTTCTCTCCCTTTTGAGGGGTACGAGATGCTACACCAACATAAGTAATACCATCACACTTGCTCAGTGCAGGCAAAAATCTGCGAAAAGCGATATCTGCCGTTCCCAAAATCCCAAGTCTCACTTTTTACACCTCCAATAGAGAAAGTAAATTGCGCAACTGAATATTAAGCGTATTATTCACCTGCACAAGTTCGTTTAACGTTCGGTAATCCGTCCAAAAATACCCCTCTGGCAACGGCGGCATTTCTTCCTCCCGCACCTTCATCAGAATATTTCGGTTTTGCTCATGATAGAATCGTCCGCCCTCTTCAGAAAGAAGATGATCAAAAAATACGCCCTTCCCTTTTGCAAGATAATCAAAAAAAATTTGTTCTATTTCATTTTCTTCATGTCCGTGCATCGGTACAGCTTCTCTCTGCACTGTAGGCCCAAGCTCAATTTCATCAAAACAGCCAAGCTCTGGCGCTGTCTTTACAAGGAATTTCAGCACTCCTTGTTTTTCACAACAAATCAGGCCAAAGGTCGCAATACCCATCGCTTCAAACAACGGCTGTGTCCATTGTTTTACCTCTCGCCCTTCAATGGCTATATCACAAAAAATCACCCGGTATGGGTAGGGCATTTTATGGGAAATTTTGTCATCCTGCATTGTCCAACCTTGTAACTGATGCAGTGGAACAAACTTGCCTTGCGTCGCATGAAACATCTTAAAGTCATTGATGCTGTGGTAGATCTCCGGCAAAGAATTTATTCCATCTCCAAAAAAAACAGACTGAAATAGAGCTTGATCAGAAAACAGGCTACTAAGCTCTTTTTGCTGATCATTAGTGAGACGCAATGCATGATATGGAATACAGGATAACACCGTTCTGGTATCCATATTCACCAGATTGTCCACTCGCATCAGTGCTTTTATTTGTCCCAACGTCATCCATTTATGCGATGGCAACACGCTAATTTCCTCATTAACTCGTATCAAAATATTACGATTGCGTTTCTTATAAAAGCGCGAAGACTGTTCAGATTGAATTTGATCCACTACAATTTCATATTTTGAAGCATTTTCAAAATACTCGAGATATGGCGGTTTTGCTCCACCGTGCTTTTGTGTAAAGTTGCTCTTCGTTGCTTGAATGGTAGGAGAAAGCTGTATTTTATTAATGTTACCCGGCTCGACTTTTGCCTGCATTAAAAAATGCATTACACCGTTTATTTCTTGACAAATGATACCCAAAAATCCGATCTCTTGCTGTAAAATCACCGGCTGCCTGATAATCGCCCCATCATCACTGGTCTTTTCAAACCCCACAATCGAAAAGAAACTGTTATTTTTGTTGTGGATAGTCCCCTTATCTGCATCATAAAACCAAAATACGCTATCCGACAGCTTGTTTTTATGAATGTCGACTTCAACCGTTTCATTTAGGCTGTTCACCCAGCTGAGAATTTCCTGCGTTGAATTTACACCTTGCTCTTTCTCCGCCCAACTTTTTACAATCGAATATAGGGTATCTTGCTGCATATTTATTTTACTTCCTTTTCTTCTTCACTCTGTTCGAAATTGATTTTCTCGCCTACCACTACGAGCGGCCTTTTCATGGAACGAGTGTTGATACTGAGTACATACTCACCCAAAATGCCCATAAAGAATAGCTGCACTGCGCCAATAAAAAAGACGCCAATGATAATGGTTGCTGTTCCATACGGATATTGATTCCAATGAAGAATTTTGGATACTAAAACAAAAATTGCAAAAATCGCGCTAAGAATTCCTAAACCTGCACCTAAAAAAGTCGCAATTCGCATTAAAATTTTGGTATATGATGTAATCCCTTGCATTGCCAGATCGTAATTCTTGAGAAAGTTTGCACCAGATTTTCCTCTAACACTTGCTGCCTGCTCATATGGTACAATGCTTTGCTCAATCGCTAGTTCAGCTACAATTCCTTTTAAATATGGCATTGGGTCATCTATTTTTTTGAGAATATCAATAAAACTTCTATCATATAGCCCAAAACCATTAAAGTGTTCAATTTGCTTCGACTCTGACAACATCCCCATAAGTTTATAGTAAAACCTTCTCATAGCGTACATAATTGGATTTTCGTTGCCTTTTGTCCGTTGGCCAATGACCACCTTACTTCCGGCTTCCCAACGTTTCACCATTTCGGGTAAAAGTTCGGGCGGATCTTGCAAATCTCCAAATAGCATAAATGTTGCGTCACCGTTACCATATTGCATAGTAGCAAAGACATTTCGGCTGAATCCAAAATTACGGGCATTAAATACCGCCTTTACCTTTTTATCCTCTTTACACAACTTGCGAATTTCCGCTCGAGTATTATCAGGAGAGTAGTCATCCACATAAATGATTTCATAATCGTACTGTGAAAGTTGTTCTCTAAACACCTTCATCAATCGGTCATACATCTGACGAACACTTTTTTCTTCAGACCAACAGGGTATTGTTACGCTGATTGTTTTTTTATTCATATAAATTATTCCTCTTTCGTTATAATATCACACAGCAGTCGGTGCACTTTCTGCGAAATATGCAAATTTGATTGATAATTTTCTGATCTTATGAATGCTTCAAAAAAAGAAATAGCATGCACAAGATTATTCTGCTCATCATATTTCCATGATCGTGTTGACTGCAATTCACAGCCCCCTTGATTTAACTCATATAGATTTTGACGAATTGTTGCATCAGGGTCCAGCATATCGAAACATATACTCCCTTTTTCTCCATATATATATATACAGCGTTTTTTCTGTGGGCAAAGCAAGCTGCACTCCAATTTCACTTGCATCCCATGAGCATCTTCAAGCAATACACTTTCTATCTGTCCATGCACATTTTTGTGCCCCGTACGCTGAATTTTCTCAATCTGTATATCAGGAAACCAAGTACAGATTACCGAAACAAGATGAATCCCAATGTTCTCCCATATGCTGTCTCCCTGATAAAACTTACCAAATTGCAACAGTTGCCCTTCAATCAAGCAGATGTTACCCAGTAAATGCAGTCTCTCCTTTATTAACTGGATAGATGGGGAAACCGTATAGATGTAATCAGTGAAAAGCACCTTTTGCTTGTTCTGTGCAAGCTCCACTAATTCCTGATGGTTTTGATTGTATTTCACCAAAGGTTTCTCGCAAAAAACATGCTTGTTGCTTTGCAAAGCCATCTTGCAAATATCATAGTGCAGCGAAGATGGTAGACAGATAAAAACTGCCTCAATTTCAGAAGCATGCATAATGCTGTTTAGATCATCTGTAAAGATATCTCCCTCGTGCTTCTGCATGCTGCGCACATAAATTTTTTTCAAATTCATTGTTGGACTTTTGTGGATATATTTTTCAATGATTTGTCCCCAATATCCATACCCAAGCAACGCTACATCCATTGTTTTCCCTTTCTGTATTAAAGTTTTTCTACGTTTTCTACGAGATAGCTTTGTTTTTTAAACGAAAGCATAAGGATCAACGACAGGAATTTTATCATTACTGCAATTAACGCAAACATTCCGGTCATGCCACCTGTTAACACCAGCATGGTAGTCGTCCAACCTGAAACCGGATTCCCCATAAGATAGACTGCAAATGTGTAGATTAAAATGGCAAGCGTGCCCAACAGCATAATTCCTGTTAATCCCACACTAAATTTGTATCCAAAATCAGTGTATAACGCCAGACTATCCACTGCAAGTTCAAATTTATCGGATTTTTGTCTTTTAATTTTTCCCTTGAACTCAATCTCTGCCATTTTGAGGCCGCTTGCTGCGTAAGTTGCTTTTCTGTACGGAAGGTTGTTACTAATTGCATGAGCGCGGTTAATTGCTCTTCTGGAAACCAGTCTGAACGCGTCTGAACGCAATTTATATTCCGCATTGCTATGCCTATTAAAAATATGATAGAAAAGCTTGCTTGTAACCTTTTCTTCAGAAGGACATACGGTAACGATATCATTGCCTTTCATTGCAAGCTCATACGCATTCCAAATTTCCTCTTTTGCATAAGGCATATCGGTTGTATCAAACTCATATACATAGTCACCGATGGACACATCCAGTCCCGCGTTCATACATTGCTCGTGCGGCTGTTTAAGCGACATATGCACAAGTGTCAACGGCATATTGATCTCACTTGCGAAATCACGAAGTTTTTTATCATTATGATTAGCTTCATCTGCTGTCACTGCAATTAATTCATACTTCAAAAAATGCTCTGCTAGCACTTGATTAAGCGTACGAAAAAAGTGTATGTCTCCTTCATCAGCGCGATCGACATATACAACCGCAGATATATAGTTCTGCTCTTTATTTTTGGCAGTAGGCATCATAATACAAGCACCTCATCTAAATCATATACGGTATTGATCTTTCCTGACAAAACACTCACAAAGGTCGGTTCGTCAAAAAACTTTCGAATTACTGTTGGACGGGAATCATCAATTTCACTCGCTTTTAAAATGGGTTTCATGCTAAAAAGGCTCTCCACATATTCAAATTTCAAATCCGGATGGAGATATTTCTTTGCCAGTTGACTCATATTTGGCCATGCACTTTCCGGTTTTGCAACACATTCATTACAATTAAACAGGCACCCTGGCTTGCATGCTCCGCCGCTCTGCTCTTGGCATGGAAATGTTGCCACTGTATCATACGATGTTTGATGTGGCGTGAATGCAACGCTGGTTAAGCTGTGATATCCTGTTTTGCCAAATGGCATGATGGAGAAGAATGGTCCGTCCATAACCGTAATACCCGTATCCTTAAAATTATCAGATACATTGCATAGAATAATTTCACAAAGCTCGTACTTAATCTTAAATGGCTCTACTCCAACCATCTGATGAATTTCATTCACGCCCGCATAAGTAGCATTGAGGATATACGGTGTTTCTGCATTGACATCTCCTGCTTTGATCGTCCATGTCGCCGCATTTCTAACAATTTTCTCCACTCGATGATTGTACAAAATTTCAATATTGCTGTGTTTAGAAATCTGCTCCAAAAACCATCTTTTCAGGATCTGCGCATCATACGTATATTCAGTTGTCAAATAAGCACCATCGCACATTCCTGGATTAAAATATTTTGTCGGCGCAACATCATCACAACGGATATCTGCATCTTTACAAAATTTGCGAAATGCATCTGCATTGGTCCAGCTGAAATTCGCACTGGTTGCATACACTTGATCAAATTCTGTCAGAATGCAAAATCCATAGTCTTCGCAAAACCGCTCGAAATAGTGCGCGCTCTTAATGGCCGTAGAGTAACTGCGCGGATAGTGATATCCCATATGCACACGCGCTTGGTTAATATAAGTTGCTCTTGAAAATGGCGCACTGTCACATTCCAGCACAAGCACTTTCTGACCAGCTTGTCCGCATTTCAGCGCGCTATAAAGCCCATATAGCCCCGCCCCTATAATCACCTTATCGTAATTCATGCCATTTCCTCTATTTCATATTCATACGTTTTTTCAGCGCAACAATTTGTCTTAGATATTCCTTTATCAATGCCCCTGTTTTTACAGTTGTATTTTTCGCATCATCTTCCCACTTCACTGGCAGCTCCACTACATTAAATGAATGTTTTTCTGCTCGAATGAGCAGCTCAATCAGATAAAACCATCCATTTTGAGGCTCTGCATAGGTCATCAGTTTTTCAAGCGCCTCTTTTCTAAAAAACTTGAACCCACAGATTGCATCGGATGCTTTCATATGGAATACCAACTTCAAAATCGTAACAAGCCCAATCGATGTAATATTGCGATAAAACTTTCTTCCACTTGTATCCGATTTTTTATTCCAGCGTGATGCATTTACCATATCGGCTTGCGGATTGTTTTGGAAAATTTGCATCATTTCGGGAATATGCTTGATATCTGTTGCCAAATCTATATCCATATATCCTACAATATCACAGGTATTTTTTGCTACGCCGGCGCGAAATGCTGCACCAACACCTTTTTCGGCAATTCTGATATAGTGTACGATCCCTTCGAATTCAGAACAGAGCTGCTCGGCTATTTGCTGCGTCTTATCTGACGATGCATTATCCACAATCGTTAATTGATACTCAAAATCAGCTTTTTGAGCTAAATATTTTTGTGTTATTTCCACGCCCCTACGAAGTCTCTTTTCTTCATTATATACTGGCAATAAAATATTTAATGTCATAGTGCTACTCCTCACAATTTCAATAGGTGCAGGCATATTTTTATCAATAAGTGACGCTATCATATACTGATGACAATTTTATCACCATTGTATCATTGATAATTTGAATGGAACCCTGCTCGGGGTAAAGCGGCATATTTTGGTATTGTTCAGTTGGTATAATATACTTAAAATCCTCAACGGTTGTCTGCTGGTAGGATATTCCAATAAATTGGTGCATAATTCCAGTCCATTCCATCTGTGCACAAGACAAATCTGCCCAAACCATACCAGAATCCGCTGAATGAGCACTGGTATAATCATAAATTTGATTATGTATGCGCGGGTATAATTCAGGATTCTCTGTTCCACAAAACATTACCTTCATTCCCGGAGTATATCCATCCACTTCCTCCATATCGCTCACTAATCTATTGGCGAGTGAAACAGCCTTGTTTTGCGTAAGTTCCATTGCAAGATAATTCGCTGTATTATATTTCCAATAGCTATTGCATAGCAGTAACATAGCAATTATCAGCACATATTGCATACCAATCAAAATTTGTTTTTTATCCGTTATTTCCAATTCTTGAATAAATGCCGAAACGCCAAACAGCATGGGCAATAACAATGGTACCATGAATCCCCACGGTGTAATATGCGTTGGAGAAAGAATCAAGAGGAAAAGCATTGCAAACGGTAAGAGCACTATGATAACGACTGATAAAGCACCCCTCCACCACTGCGCTCTTCTAATTTTACACAACAAACCTACCAATCCGACTGCCAAAATAATGATATTTAGAATATGAAGTCCCCATTCACCATTATTATAGGCATTTGGCGAAATATAAAAACCAATTGCAGTTGTGTATATGTCTTTAATGATCGGTCCCCAATTCGCAGGATTCAGTATTGCCTCTATTCCCGAATATGATGCCACTGCTGTTGGAATATGCAACCATGCACATGCTGCATGATATATTACAAAGTATGCTATTCCACCCAAAACACCTACTACCAGCATACGCATCGCTGATAGTGCGATCATTTTCAAATTTTTGTTCTCAGCCAGCAATTGGCGGATAATAAGCAATAAAGCTAATGTAATTGCTGCTGCAATACTACTTTGGTATAGTCCAAGTGAAATGCACATTGCCACTGCACCTGTAATGATACCATATCTTTTATTGCTTAGCCATATTGCAAACATAGCAAAAAACAGAGAAGCAACGTATGCTTCTATGTAATAAAAGAGTTGGGTCATCCAAGCATATGCCGGAAATACAGCCATTAACGCACTAATAATAAAAACCATTAAGGAGCTTTTTATCTGAAGTATATGGCAAAGAAGTACAGCTGTTAATCCAATAAATACAAATGCAATTGCGCAACTATAATAAGTTAGGTTAAAAAAATGTTTAAAATACCCAATTAACGCTAAAACAAATCGTCCCAGCTGAAAATCCTAATACCATGGTGTAAAAGGATCTCCATACACCGCATCCGGAGTCTGCAGTCGAAGCGAGTATGCAGGAAAATTTATAATAATTGATGTAATTACAGCAGTAAAAAAAGCAATCCAAGTTGTTTTCGATACTTTTCTTACCCTTTCAACAACCCATTCATCTGCTCTTGGCAGAACTTTCATATTCTCACCAATCCTTTTTATTTTCTCAAATATGCTCTCATTGCTAAATCTGTCCGATCCTCAAGTAGTTCAAAATGTTCATCTAAAATTACTTGGATGTTTTGCGGAATACCAACTAATGTATATTGGATATAAAGTTTGTCAAATTCAAGCAACTCGGTTTCCGGATTAGCAAACTGATAAATGTTATAGCAATTTATCGGATCGCGTCTTCCTTGCTTTGTCAAATAATACTCACTCCAGCCATCTGCAACAAAATCTGTTGTCATAACCAAGACCGCTGTTTTCTCATCATAAATATCATTTGCCTGTTCATATAACCAGTCCGCTGATTGACGATACGGCTCTACCGGCCACATTGCCGTTTTGACTGCTTGCACAACAGATGTTGAAAGTGTAATTGCCAAAAAGATTGCTGCTGTGCATCGACAATTTAATTTTTGATTACAAAAGACCTCATCCATTTTACGTAAAATCATATCAAGCCATAATCCAGTTACAAGCCAAACAAAAGGTGTCAGCACCAAAAAGTAGCGTATCTCCCACTTTGTAGACACGGTATTAATATAATTGCCATAAATGAACATGGCACCAATCAACAAAACAATTGATATGCAGCAAAAACCCAAATAAAAATGCTTTCTTTCATAATCCTTATCTCGATTGAGCAAAATGCTCACAACAGCTGCGGTAAATCCTAAAATGAATAGCAGCACTGTGATATTATTATTTCCTGCAAGTAAAACAATTAATTCTTTGACTTGAGCAAGCGCTGGAACAGGATACCACGTGGCTAATTGACTGGAATCAACATGACGAAGTGTTACAAAATATACTACCGCAACCCATGCAACCGAAAGAACTGCTGGAAATATATAATAGCCAATTAATTTTTTCAACGAGATACGTTTTTTCCAATATAAAAAAGCATCTGCCAAAAAAAACAGGCCACACACAAGCATACCAAAATAATGACTCATCGCAAGCGCAGCAATGGATAGGCTAAATAATATTCCAAATCCTTTTTTATCCTGACGAATCACATGGATATATAATGCCAAACTTATAAAAAGAGACGGCAATGCATAGGAACGCAATTCATATGCCTGCCTTAACCAAACTGTTGAAGATGTTGCCATCAATAGTGAGCAAAAAACACCTGCAAATTTAGACCCGGTTAGTTCTGTTGCCATTCGTCCAATAAAATACACTGCGAGAACTGTTGGCACAATAGAAACTAAAAGCAACCATTGCTCACCATATGGCGCTATTCGATACCAAATACTGCATACAATATCATAAAGAGGGGGCGAAAAATCTTGTGCTCGAATACAAATTAATATATTTTCTATAATGCCTTTTGAAGCAAAACTTACTTGAGCAACTTCATCAGTCCAGAAAGAACTTACATCCGCATATTTAATCATAAGAAAAAATACGACTACGGAAATTATAGCAGGTGCGATTCGCCTATCGACTGCCTTCTTCCATTGTTCTTTTTCATTAATTTTCAGCCTCTGATATAATCTTTCCACTTGCCACAAGATTCCGCTTAATATTACAAAAACCAAAGTGAATACTGCTATCTGCTGAAATGCCTGTCTTATCAACATCGCACTGGCGCTTTTCCCCAGTTGTACAGTTATAGCGCCATTCACTTCCGAGTAAGTGTCAATAGTACTTTCAGTATTTATTGAACTAACTTTACACATTCCACTCCAAGGACTTGTTGTGAATTGCAAAAAGCGCTCAGTTCCCACTGGGATTTGCAACGTTATTTCTCTTGTTGTACCTTGTGGCTGCCTACCATCACTTTCGTTACGCCATGCATAATTTTCACCAATCCAGAACCATTTTCCATTTTCAGGTGTAGGAATCTCAATAGTTTCCCCATCCACCAAAATAGCGTTCAACAACACTTCATCAGCCTGTGCCGATGTATTTTTTTCTCCAAGAGCTTGAATAGTGATAGTATCAGTTACTGGAGGCAAAAATGTCGAAATTGTTTGTGCCAATAAAGCAAAGGCAATCACAAAAATTACATTCGTTTTGGCCCACCTTATCGATATGCAATTGCTTTTTATCATCGCAAAAGCTACTGCAAGCACTACAAGCAGTTTAACTATAAATACAAGCGAATTCACTAAAAATCTCCTTCTGATAAGCTTTCAGAATTGCTTTACAAACCCATTTTAAAATAGCGATGAAAAATGAACAACAACAATTCCATCAACTACCTGCACCGACCCATCTGCCGGATAATCTGGCATTTGGCTGACCCTAGGATCTTTCAGTAATTCCATGCTTTGTTCCTTAGATAAAAACGTCCCTGAGAATCCTAACCAATAATTAAATAAGCCTGGTCTAAGCCAATCTTGATATATTGCACTATTAATAAAGTTATCTGCAGTTGTGATTCCACCTAGATTTGTTCGTTTTAAAGCCGCATCCATTCCCTTGATACTAGCATCTTGACAATATCCGATCAAAGAAACGGGCATCTCCGGCGAATACCCATCTGTCGAGCGAATTCTTGTCACAACATCACCTAAATATTCAAAAGAAAATATTTGTGTGCGATACTGAGCATAATACTCATGGTTTGCAAGCATAACATTCTGAACAATACCTAAGCTAATCACTACACCAATTAATGAAACAGTGACTCTAAGGTATTTAGTGCTATCGGTAATCAACGGCAGAAATTCATCTAAGAATACTAATACTGCAATATGGAGAAATGCATTAGAATATTGCATAAGTGAATATACAAAATCAGAACCATATAAATAAGTCAAATTGCAGACAGCCGGGTATAATGCAATAATGATCACACCTATAATGACTGCTAATATGTTTCTTGCTCTAACTTGTTTCCATAAGAGTACTATTCCACCTGCAAAAAACACTAGTGGTAATATAATATCTTGGATCTTCGCCAAGAACACATTTTGTAATCCAGAATGGAATCCAAAGAATGCCTCATATGCATTTGAAAGCATTTGCGGGAGTTTATCCATGTAACCCACGCCAATACTATCCATTCCTTGATAAGAAACCAGCGGTATATTATAGTAGTTGCAAATTATTTTAGTTGCTGCAAAATATCCCAAAATACCGATTAGCAGTACGCCTCCCGTATACAGCACTTGAAATATAATATCTTTTTGTGATAAATTGCCTCGACAAATTCTAAAGAACAGCAGAAGTGTTAACCCTGCAACCGTAATAGCAAAATATGCTTGATAGCATGCGGTTCCAAGTATGATACATATAACGCTGAGCAAATATTTTTTCCAGCCAGATTGAAATGCAAAAATATATATGGCGAGTACTGACAAGAATATACCTATGGTATATATTGGGATCAATTGTGTGTAAAAAAACATTGATTTGTTCGCTGGAAACGAAATCCATACGCCACCTATTAAAACTGCTATCCATCTCTTCTTAACATCAAATATTCTTATGAGTAATACTGCACAAATGGACATGAGCAGCAGATTAATCAGTCCATATACAAACGGATTGATTATAGTATTTAAACTAGCCCAAAGATTCCACATCCATCTCCCTAATGCAATTCCATTGCCACATCCAATCAGAGTGGCCATATCATCATGATTAGTAATCTTATTTACGATGGCAAATCCATGCGTTAAAAAGCCAATTATAAAAGTTGTAATAAATACAAGCTTATCTTGATATGATATTTTTTTCATTACTTTCACCTAGTTGTTTTCAGGATTACACTATCTAAACTTCCAATCTATTCCAGCGTTGCATTATAAGTTCAACAAATTTCTGTGATACACATGAAAATAGAATCACAATGCAGAGATAAATAATAAACGAATCATTCCAATCTATTCCAAGCAAGCCATACCAATCAATATTAGCCAGAATAATATGGTTCAGATATATGGACACACTAATTCTTCCCAAATATGCTGAAAGCGAGTTATTAAGCACGGTGGATAAATAACTATTTGCAATAAAAAACGAAGTAATCAATGCTGCCATTACAAGTACACAAATGAAATCATATCCCTGCACATTCTTTCCATACATAACATATAAAATGAAAATAATGCATAGCAATTCCACAATTGAACTCAGAATTTTCATTCGATTTTGCATTTTATCCTTTGCATGTTGGAAAATTTCATAACATATGCAACCAAGGCCCATCTCTGCAAAGCCTCTCAGTGTTCCTGTACTGATCCATGTATCTACCTGAAGCCATCGATTCAAATTCGAAAAATGAACTGCCATGTATACGAAAATAGTCATCAAACTAATCGGGGCAATCAAATACAGATAGTTTTTGCGACTCTTTCCCAATAAAAAATAAATGACAAATCCTGCAATCAATAATGAACTGCAATACCAGCCTGGACCCACAATTAAATCTTGTGTTATTCCAAATCCTTCTAGCATCAAAAGTTCCCATCCTGCGTTTTTTACAAATGAACCAATTGTCAAGCCCTTATTCATCGATATAGATAAAAGTATTGACAACGCAAATGCGACAAGATAGAAAGGTATAATCTTTAAATATCTATTTTTTGTGTATACTGCTGCTTGCTTCACTGCGTCATGCTCTGGTCTATAGTGCGCTGTAAAATGAGACATCAGCAAAAATCCACTGAGTACAAAAAAGAAATCAACGCCTAAATAACCATTGGGGCTAAGGGCACAATAGTGGTGTACTGTAACGCTCATAATAACCACAAATCGCAGAAATTCAATCGAAGAATTTCTTTTTGTTTTCACCCTTGTCCTTGACTGACCATCCCATAACAAACCAATTATACTAATCAGTAGCACAACAAACGCACAAAGCAGAATAGCTCCACTGTAATTGCATATTTTTTCATTTTTTGCGCTATCTATTTGAGGATTTATGATAGATATTGGCATACCTGCATCACTATATGTATAATCTGATAGTGAATACTCGGTTGTTTGCCCTGAGATTTCAAGCAAAATATTGCCTTGCCCTTCCCCAGTATTAAACACTACTGCACGTTCTGATCCTTTGGGGATATCTAACGTCATTTTTGATGAAGTTTCAGCTCGATATGTAAATGTTGCTTCGTCAAAATTCCATCCATCTGCTGATTGAACCAAAGTTTGCGGGTTATACCATACGCCATCTATCGAAGCTCCACGAAATACCACTTCCTTCTCTGGCAAAAGCGAAGTAACCTTTACTTCTAATGCTGATTTTGCTTCTATATCTCGAATTATACCCAATCCGGTTAAAACCAAGATCATCGAAAAAGACAGAAAAGCAACTGCTATAAAAAATATTTTTCGTTTGCTATGTTTTTTTTCATTTTTATTTCCGCTGTTTTTACCAACCCTCTTTTTGCTTACCACTAAGAACATAAACAAAAAGACACATATAAATGTCAATATTGCTCCAATATACATGTAATTGGTGTAGTCCACACCAACATTTTCTGGAATTTCAAATGCTACACCATTTTTTACCTCTGCTTCTTGGTTAAGATCAAAAACAAGTGTTTCGTTTCCAATCTCTACCTTTACGCTCCCTTCATTAGGACCTACATTGAATGTAAGCGTGCGTTGTTCTGCCTGAGGAATGGTAAATTTGAATCCTGTTTCGTCCGTTGCAGTATATGTTGATAAATCCCCTGTAACTGCAACCCAATTTCCACAGTCTGTTACCGTATCACTTGGATTATACCATTGCCCATCTACAGATGCGCCACGATACACCACGCTTTTGCTCAAATCCTGACTATATAGCGTTATTATCTCCTCTCCAGAATTCTGAGGAGAAAATATGTTAAGGCCAGCTAAGAATACAAGCAACGCAAAAAAAACCGCCACCGCTATCGAAATCAGCGCCGAGAGTATTTTTCTACTCTTTTCACTTTTGACCTGTCCTTCTTTCGATTGCAGGCGAGACTGCTCCTCTGTATTATTTTGTTCAGGTGCGTTTTCGTTTACTGGTAATGAACATTCGCCATTTAAAAATCGTGCATATTGGTCGCACACCTCTGTTACATCACCAAATGCAATTTGTTTTCCGTGATCCAACCATAATACTTTATTGCACAGCTCACGAATTTGTTCCAGCGAATGCGATACCAAGATAGTTGTTGCACCTTGAGAAATGATTTCTCTCATTTTTTTCGCACTTTTCTCCTGAAATGCACCGTCGCCCACCGACAACACTTCGTCGAGAATCAGAATATCTGGTTTTACAAGAGATGCAATCGAAAATGCAAGTCTCGACTTCATTCCTGATGACAACTGTTTAAACGGTCTATCCTCAAACTCGCACAGCTCTGCAAAGTCAATAATATGGTCATAAGTTTGATCCATAAATTCTTTGGTATAACCCAGCATTGCGCCACGCAGGTATGCATTCTCTTTTACTGTCAAATCTCCATCAAAGCCGCTGCCCAATTCAAGCAGAGCAGCGACTTCTCCATTTGCGGTGATTTTTCCTCTGGTAGGCTCCATAATTCCAGCTACTGCTTTGAGCAGCGTGGATTTGCCCGCACCGTTCGTTCCAATTATGCCCAGCATGTCGCCATGCTCAAGTGTAAAAGATACACCATCAACTGCCATGAACTCATTTACATGATAGTTATGAGTAGCCTTACGTGTCAAATATTCCTTGATACCAATATCCTTAAAATCGCCTGTAATATAACGAATTGACACATTTTCTGCTTTTAATGCAAATTCCATTGTAAACCTCACACGTAGTAAAGAAAACTATGATTCTTCTTTTTATAAATCCAGCTTCCAATTGCAAAAACAATCACTGCATATGCTACAGCAAGCAAATGAAACTGCAGCGTTGGAATTGTATTTTCGATTACTATTTTACGGAAATACCGAATATACAGATAAATCGGATTGAGTAAAAACAGATTTTGTCCTAACTGTGGGAATGAACCAATATCGTAGAATATCGCAGACATATACATCAACAGCATAGTAAAAATACTATACAAATACTGTATATCTCGGAAAAACAAATATAGGGCCGAAAGTATAAGCCCCATTCCCAAATTAAATATCACCAAGCACGCAATTGGATAAATGAGAAAAATAAACTTCCAAGTGATTGGAATCCCATTGGCGATAACAAAAATAAAATAAATAATAAGTGTTAATCCAAAGTTAATCAGTGCAGATACATTCTTTGAAAACAAGAACATATATTTGGGTACATTGACTTTAGTAAAAATATCTGCATTATCCAGAAGTGAGGTCATGCCTTGATTTGTAGATTCACTGAAAAAAGAATATACCAGCTGTCCTGAAAATAAATAAATCGTATAGTGTGGAATATCTGAACCCAATAAGGAAGAAAAAATGATATTCATAACAAGCAAGGTAAGAAGCGGAGACAGCATACTCCAGCCAATTCCTAAAACCGTTCGCTTATATTTTTTTGTAAAATCACGATGCACAAGCTGCTGGAAGAGAAATTGATTTTTTTTGAGTTTATTTATGATATTCAAAGCAAAACCTCACTCCCATAATTTCTGTTATTTTATAACAGATACCACAATATAAAAATTTTTTTCGCTATCATATTCCGGATACAATGCCTCATAGCAATGCGGTGGATTATATGTACCTCTTGCCATATCAATTGGTTCAAACAAATCCGAATGTATTTTAAACCCAGCATCTTCAAATAGCTTAACCCACCATTCATACTCATGAAGGGTGACATGCCAGTTTACACCACTTTCGGAATCGATATCTTCCCAATTTGCAATAGACGCAACAAAATATCCAGTATCACTTAGATGATTTTTGATATTATGCAACATTTGCGGTAAGCCTGACTCCTGAATATGCTCCATTACTTCCCACGCAGTGATAATATCAAATTTTTTCTTGGAACCATCTATACATTCTATCTGGAACGGCTTTGTAATATCGCATGTTTGTAAGCGTTCACCAAGCAATCTCCATTCTGCGCGTTGTTCTTTTTTAGAACTATCGCTTCCTTCAAGTCCCATAGCGGTATGTCCTCGCAGCGCAGCTTCTAACACCATGCCACCACCAGAGCAACCAAGATCCAAAAAGCTAAGTCCAGTTTTCTTATCAAGGATCTCCTCACATTTTTCTACAAATCTTGGATACCTTGTGTTATCTCTTATTGTTCCATGCGGATGTAAATGATCTAAACTTTTATATGCAACAGGATAATCTGTGATTAGCTTTACACTATTTTCTGGCAAAAAAGGCTTTTGGCGTTCCATTGCTACCATAATATCTCGATAGGTAAAATCAATATGTCGATTGACTTGATCGAGAATTTCATGACGAATATGCTCACTCTCCTCAAACACTTTAGCGCTAAGCATCTGTCTTGTATTTTCGCTTTCCTGATACATATTCGCACTCAACATCTGTCTTGTGTTTTCACTTTCCTGATACATATTCGCACTCAACATCTGTCTTGTGTTTTCACTTTCCTGATACATGTTTGCGCTTAGCACCTGCCTAGTGTGCTCAGATTCATCACAAATTCTTGAATTCAGCAGAGTGGAGTTTAACTGAATTTGCTCCTTTAGCTGCTGAGTTAGTGCTGAGATTTTATTATCCTGTGTCTCAACATATGCCTGCAAACGATTTAACTGATCGCTGATTGTATATGTTGTGTGCATAATTTCAATCAATCGATCTTCGTATCTATTTCTAAACGGGCGATAAAGCGGTTTTATGATCTTCTTTGCAATTCTTCTAAACAAAGATGGCTGATGTGGAGTCTCATAGTTCAAAGAAATTTGCTGCGTACCCTCATTTCGCTTTTTGCCGCTGTTTCTCTGGATCTTTCTGCTTAAGTCCGGCAAATTTCCTGTGCGAGCTTCAACAAGACGTAAGCGGAACGCTTCAGCCAGAGCATCTTGATCATAAAGTTTTAATACTTCATTTTGCTTCAATGCTTGCTCGAAATAACTTTCTACCTTTTGAATTTGTTCTTCGTTATCTAAACGTCCATTCCACGGTCCAATTAGTGACAAATCCTCTCTAGGTATTTCAACTCCAAGCTGTGCAAAGTTATTTTGAATCATTTCACGCATCATATCGATGGTCTTATTAGTCTGACCTGCACTGCCTGTATTCATCCATCTATGAAAAAAGAGCACTTGATGAATGCATCCAACCTTCAATCCCTTATCGAAAGCACGTCTCCAAAGCTCCCAGTCTTCTACAAATCCTCTTTTTTCATCATAAAATAAATCGTTTTCTTCAAAAAAGTCCTTACGGAACATAATTGTCGGATGGTCAAATGGACAAGTAAAAATAGACCATGCCCGGCTCATTTCCCCTTCAAAAGACAAGCGCCACTCATTCATATCGCCAAAATATTCAAAATCACTTGTGCATAGGTGAATATCCAGATGCTCATCTAAATATTTGGCCTGTAAATACATTCGAGATGCTTCGCAAATATCATCGTCATCCACACGAGCAATATATTTTCCCTTTGCGAGACGCAACCCAACATTCAAACTTGCAGCAATTCCCATTCGCTCTTCATTAAAATGCAAACAGATTCTGGGATCATGATACGAATCAATTAGTTGTTTTAAAGCATCTATTTCAAACGGCTCAGCAACAATAATAATTTCGAAATCCGAATATCGCTCCCAATCTGCACGATTCTGGTTTATCAGACTGTCTAGAGCCTGTTTCATCAGTTCCAAATTAGGCTTATATGATGGAATAACTATTGATATTTTAGGAAGAATGTCAAAGCCAAGCGAAATACCGCCCATTTCTATCCAATTTTGATAGTATTCTTTCCACTTAGGAAAAGATAAATAATTATACCAATCATTCCAAAACTTATTACTGCCCCAGGTATGTATGATTTTCGCACTGGAACAATCGCGTCCCATATATGGATAACAGCAATAGTCTTTTCCAGCAACTGGGCTTACCTTAATTTTAAACTGCTGTATCGCCGCGTTAATCACACCTTGATCCGGCAAACTAAGAATATCTGCCCATTCGATCGTCTTTTGATAACACCATTTTGTATAATTCTTGTAGCCTTCAATTTTTTTAGAAAATACAATTGTACCAGAGGGATAAAGATATTCGTCCATTTTGTATCCTGGCACATCGGTGGTAAAACAGGTTCGCATTCGATCTGTATTTTCAGCAGTCTTATGAATCGGATCTTCATGAACCATTGCTGCTCCCGTTTTTTGCGCTGCAGAAATCAGATCTTCCAAACTATCCTGAATCAGAATATCAGTATCAATCCATGTAATCGTATCAAATTCATCCAAATATGAAAACATTTCATATCTGCAAAACATCAGCACCGAAAAACGCTGAAATCTCGGCTTTTCAAACAAATAATCAGGAAGCGGCGGCTGGTATTCAATAAACCGACATGGCATAATTGAGCACATGAGTTCCCGGTCTTTTGCTGAGATCGGTGTTTTATAATATATAATCGCCTCATCAAACAATCCCTTATTTGTATTTTGCAGCTGTAACAGTACTGTACCAACGAGCGCCGGTCTTGTATCTGCCAGCATAATTGCATTTTTCCCCATTTCTTCCTCCATCACTATTAGCCTTTTAAGTGATCTTGTCCGCAAAGATGCTTATAAAAAATGCTCATCATCAAATGGTCAAAAGTCATATGGATATCCTCTGTGACCTGCATGCTATTTACTGGCGCATGCAGAGAAATATCTGCCATCTCTTTAAGCTTGCCGCCCGAAAAACCGGTCAGACCGATAATTTTGCAGCCATGTTCCTTTGCATACTCTACTGCGTGAATGATATTCGGAGAGTTGCCACTGCCCGAAATTGCAATCAGCACATCATTTTCCTCTAAATTGTTCCGCAGCTGAAAACGGAACACTTCCTCGTATCCAATATCATTCGCAATCGCCATAATCGTAGCCATATTATCATTTAAGCAATGAAAGCGAAACGGTACATCAATATACTCAGAAACGCCTTTATTGAAATCGTTTTGAAAATGTGATGCAGTCGCTGCACTGCCACCGTTTCCACAAATATAAATTCGCCCCTTGTGCTGACGGGTTTCGTCCAAAAGGTTCAGCGCAGCATTGATCTGTTCCGCATCCAGCTGCTTCAATATCTCTATTTCAAGTGCAATATATTGTTCAATATCCTTAATATAGTTCATATCTTCACTCCCGTTATTCTATGATTTTTTGAACCGCTGTTAAGATATCCTGTGCAGTGATGTCCGCTGCAACATCATATTTTTTATCCTTACCAGCGTCACCAGTAAGCACCAGCGCAGTCTTTGTGCCGGCGTTTTTTCCGGTCTGAATATCGACCGTTGTGTCGCCAACCATCCAAGACTGCGATAAATCAATATTATAAAGTTCCGCACAACGCTCAATCATGCCAATATCCGGTTTTCTGCAATGACACGGAATTTTATATGCTGGATTTTCTTCTGGATAACCCTTATCCGGATGATGTGGACAGTAGCAAATATCATCCAAATACACACCCTCTCGCCCAAAAAGGGTTTCCATCTTATTATGAATTCGGATCACATCATCTTCTTCGCACAAGCCCCTCGCAACAACGGGCTGATTGGTAATGACAATTGCAAGGTAGCCTGATGCATTGATTGTCCTGATTGCCTCAACTGCACAATCTTCCAGTGCAAACTGCTCTTCCTGATAAACCAAACCATTTTTCTGGTTAATTGTTCCGTCACGGTCAAGGAAAATCGCCTTTTGCTTATTTTGCAGGCATCGTCCCGCAATAAAGCCACTTTTCAGCTCTTTTTCTGCATGACGAATGCGCTCCACCGTGCCCACATCCTTGATATATTCCGGCGAGCGGTAACCATAAACTGCCCGACCTTGTTCTATCATGCCTGTAAGCAGTTCTTTCTCGAGATCCAACTTTTGTCCCTTTGGGACACAATCGCAAACGCTGCGATTCATCAGATAAAAACCAGCATTTACACAATTCTGATACCAATAATCGCGCACATTGTGTTTGGAATCAAACCGCTTTACCAGTCCATCTTTATCACAAATCACCAAATCCGAGTCAAACGGATGCGTATTCGGGTGTACAAACAGGGTTGCCTCCGCCTTTTTTTCCGAATGATACTGTGCCATACGGTTCAAGTCAATATCAAACAACACATCGCCAAAGATCAAAAAGAAAGTATCCTCTTTCAGGAATGGAGGCAGCATCGAAAGTGCACCTGCTGTTCCGAGCGGTGCAGTTTCCTCGATATAATCAATATTCATACCAAACTTGCTGCCATCACCGAAATATTCTCTGATCTTTTGTCCCAAATGACCAATAATCAGAACAACATCCAAAACACCTTGACGCTTCAAGCATTCCATCTGCCACTCTAAAATCGGCTTACCTGCCACAGGCGCCATTGGCTTTGGGATTTCATCATTTGTAATCGAACGCAGACGGGTTCCCTTGCCGCCTGCCATAATCACTGCCTGCATATCAAAGCACCTTTTCCACTGTTTTGGCAACTGCCTCATCGCTTGTCATGCTTGCTTTCCACCCAGCAGCATGAATTTTATCCAAATTATAGGCAAACACCGGCACATCGCCCTTCCAACCGCCTCTGCCGCCTGTATATTCAAACGGAATACCCGTAAGCCCCATTTTTTCACATACAATTTCCGCGATTCGTGTTACTGAAGTCTGCGTCTGAACACCAACATTGTAAAGGGCAATTCCCTTGTCCACATCCTTAAACTGCATAATCGCATCCACCAAATCAAGCACATAGAGATAAGGTTTGCTCTGTGTGCCATCGCCCAAAATACGAAGATGAGAGGGGTCAGCCTTCAGACGCTTTACAAAATCAAAGATTACACCATGAGTCAGCCTTGGACCGATCACATTCGGGAAGCGGAATATCAGCACACTCATATCGTTCATATAAGCAAAGGATGAAATAATACCCTCTGAGCCTAATTTGGCACCGCCATAGTAAGAAATAGGCTGGAGTGCAACTGCATTTTCACTCACCTCCGCACCCATCTGCTCTCCATATACCGCAGAAGTAGATGCGAAGAACAGCTTTTTCACACCGCAAAGCCGCATGCATTCGAGCAGAATAAAAGTGGTAGAATAAGTATTTTTATACTCAATCATCGGATTTTGTGCACTTGCTTGTATATCCGAATTTGCAGCCATATGGAATACATACTCCACCTGCTCTGCCTTAAAAATCTCAAGCATTTTATCAAACTCGGTTAGGTCCTGCTCATAAAAAGTAAAATGCGAATTTTCATGCAAATGTGCAATATTTTCCTTTGTGCCGATAAAAAAATTATCTACACATACTACATCATGCCCCTCTGCCAAAAGGGCGTCAATCAGATGACTGCCAATAAATCCAGCACCGCCCGCTACCAAAACCTTCATAACATTCAATCTCCTTTATTTCAGATCAGTCCCAGTATTTATCACCGATATAAGCAACCGATGCTCCATCTTTTTCAAATGAGAACGGAAAACTACGCAATTTCAACGCAACTCTTAGCTTTTCCTGCTCTTGGGGCGGACAGTAGAACAGCAGGAAGCCACCGCCACCTGCTCCCAGCAATTTGCCGCCCAGTGCACCATTTTTCATTGCAATTTCATAGGCCTCATCAATATGCGGATTTGAAATTCCGCTTGCAAGGGTGCGCTTGAGTTTCCAGCCTTCGTTGAGCAAATCTCCAAAGCTGTCAATTTGATTTTTCTCCAACGCTACCAGCATATCCTCTGCAAGCGCGCACATTTGGCGAAGATTTGCAGTTTTCTCTTCCGCCCCCATGTTATTTTTCTGCTCTTTCAGGATGGAATTTGCAGAGCGCGTATCACCTGTGTAAAACATCACAAGATTTTTTTGCAGCTCATGGTATGTTTCCGGCTTCATGACAACCGGCGCAACGGAAACTTCTCCGTCTTGATGAAATCGAATGAAATTCAACCCGCCAAACGCCGCCGCGTATTGATCTTGCTTGCCAATCGGGCTGCCAAGTTTCTGAATTTCAATCTCACAAGCCTTTTCCGCGAGTTTTCCTTTGGACATATATTTGCCCTGATAGCAGTTCAGCGCATTCAGCAGACCTACTGTAAAGGTGCTGGAAGAGCCAAGTCCTGTTCCGCCAGGCACATCTGCCGTTGAAGTGATTTCCACACCGCTGATTTTACGCTCATTTAGCACACAATTCAGAATACTGTGCTTAATTTCGGACAAATCGCTCACCAGCTCATTTTGCGAATATTTCAGCAGTGTATGTGTTTCATCAAAATAAGGATGAATTGAAATGTAGCAATAGCGGTTAATGCTTGTGCTTAGCACACATCCGCCATACTTCTCGTAAAAATCCGGCAGATCACTGCCACCGCCTGCAAAGCTGATGCGAAATGGTGTTCTTGTGATAATCATTTTTTCACTCTTTTCTTTCAACTTTATTCTTTACAATGCAATAAACTTTTATAATTTTCCGTTTCAACCCCGGATAATTGGCGCAAATCCCCTGTATTTTAAGAAAAAAACATCTTGGCGCAGAAATTTCCTGAAAAAGCTTGGTTTTATCTATTTTCCCTTTGGCAATATGAAAACCTATACGATACCTTAATCGCAGCCACTCCGCTTGTAACGCTTTGCAAAGCGACTCACTCTCATATGCTCCTACTTTCTCGTTGGTCTCTATGATTTGCAATAGTATTTTTTTTAGGTCATCAAATCCGCAGCGTCTTATGCCGCGATCTACAAAACGCTTGTCCTCATAAAATGGATTGCTCCATCCTGTAAAATAAGCCGTTTGCTCCTCGCTTAGCTCAATATTTAATGTGCGCTTCAGTGTTTTTGCTGCAATTTGACCATTTTGTTCTATCAGCTGTTTCATTTTCGCAACGGTTATATTTTGTCCTTCAAATCGGTAATAGCACAAAATTTCAGGAAGATTGGCAATTTCCCCGTAATGCAACGCACGAGTCCACAGTTCAAAGTCCTCTGCTGCATATCGTGCATCATAAAACAACTCATGCTCAACAAATACCTTTCTTCGCAACATAACCGTCGCATGACATAAATCACAGCGAAAAATCAGATTCGCACGGCACTGATTGGAATCAGCAGGAGGCGCATGCAAATATGAGCTTTTTCCAAAATACTGCTGCCAGCCGCCACATACAATCACATCTTGATGAGCATCAAGGTAATTTGCCTGTTTTTCAAGGCGATCAGGCGTCATAAGATCATCTGCATCAATGCGTGCGATATACTGTCCCTTTGCTTGCATTATACCAAGATTCAGGGCATCTGCAAGCCCCTTTTTTCGCCCATTTAGCACACGAATTGGCAAATCTGTTGCCTGTGATAAAATAGTGCGGGTTTTGTCTGTTTTGCTATCGTCCACCACAAGGATCTCAAAATCCTTCATCGTTTGCCGCCGTATGCTGTCTAATGTCTCATTTATATATAACTCAGACTGATAAGTAGGCAATAAAATCGTGATTTTTGGCATTATACTCCCCCGATTACAGGGTGCGTCCCTCTTTTCTTCGTTTCAATCGTTTTATCTGCGATAAAACTGCCGCCGTTATCCGAACACCAAAGAGCCGTAACATAATGCTCATCGCACGCACAAGTCCATCGCAAGTAGGGCTTAGCACTTCCAGCTTTATGATTTCAAGTGCCTTTTTTTGCTGTCCGTGTGGTAGCTCATGAATCAGGGCGAGATTTAAAATGTATTCATATTGTAATGCATCAATGAGCTTTTGTTTCCAAATTTCATCAGATGCTTTCAGTAGATTGATATCATACGCAATGACGGTTAAGGTGCTCAGTACGCGCTTGCTGGGAGTGCAATTCATCAGAGAACCTATTCTTCCAAGTCTATAATGATAATAGGCGGTCGGCACAAAACAAGCGAATGGTTTTTTCAAAAAAGCCCTAATCGTAAAATCGAGATCCTCAGCATAGGCATTTTCCCAAAATTCAATTTTGTTTTGAACCAAAAATTCCCTCCGATAAATGCACCGCCAGATATTCCAAAAGCATTCTCTCCCAGTCAGTTTTCCAATAATCTTTTCTGTACCACTGATATAATCTTCTCCGAATTGCCGAATGCTCACCGTTTGTTCTATCATTCGTTTATAGCGATAAAAATCTGTGAAAAGCATATCAAATTTATGCTGGCCACTTCGAATTTGATCTAGTAACCGGCTCAGCACATTTGCATCCACAAAATCATCACCATCAACAAACAGGATATATTCACCATTGGCATGGCGCAAGCCACAGTTTCTTGCATTAGATGCACCCGTTCCAGTTTGCCTAATTATTTTTACATTGGAATATTTTTCTTGCAATCTGGCTGCACATTCATCGCTGCCATCGCCGGAATCTCCGCATACAAGAATGATCTCATCCTTTTGAACCACTGCGTCTTGAATACTTTGCACGCATTGCTCTAAATAATCTGCGACATTATACACAGGCACAATGACCGTAAAATCTGACTGCACCAAATATTCCTCCTATTGGATTTGGATTTTGTAGACTGCCGGAACTCACCTATCACCCAAAAGCAAAGCATACCTAAGTTCAAAACAAAAAAACCATTGACAAAGACCACAAGCTCTTCACATATCCAAAGCAAGCAATCATTTCGGCAATAAAGGTTACTATTGAAGAAAATGCAACGCAAAGGCTTTTATTTATTATATCACAGTCCATAGCAGAAACGGAAGAACTCCAAGGTGAATTTTCAAACAAAAAAAAGCATATTCTATCAGAGTTTAGCCCACAAGCCAGCCTTTTTCGAGACAATCTGCACTTCTACCCCTTCTCGAGCAACATTTTCATTTCAATCATTATCATCCGTCATTCGTCTTTCTTTATAAACTTACAGTCTATTCCTTTTTGGGGCCAAACATAAAGAAAGTGCGTTTCTGGGCACGGAAACGCACTTTCCCATTCTACTCATAAAAAGAAAACCGCAAATCGCATCAAAGCGCCAAAAGAGGAAGGAAAGATATCAAAAATACTCAACTTTTTAAAGCAAGTAGTTATTGAAATGAACTCAAAGCGGCTTCTTTACCTCAATGCTTCTTCCCCTTCGCTTTCCAGCCGTACACTGGCATTGCCGTAATACCCTGCCATTCCTGTGTTTTTCCAATCTGCTGGGTCGGTTGTAATATCCTCGTATGCGAGCACCCAAGGTTCGACTGCCCGCGCGGGCAGCACCACATCCTCACCCGGCGCATTGCGACAGATCTCCGCACGTTCGAGCATCTGCGCATGGAACTCCTGCGCCTCCCCAGCCACCAGAGAATACACCGCGCTCAGGCCGGCTGGCATGCGTTCAAACGCCAGTCCGCCGCCTGCACTTTTGCTAACTACGATCTGTCCGCCACAGGCCAGTGCAAACAGCAGGCAGAACACTGTAAAGACCGTACCAAACCGCTTTTCATACAGTGCACCAATCTTCCAATTAGGCAACTTGTCCGAAACGCGATGTGAGAACCAGCCAAACAAATAGAACATCGCGCACAGCACAACCGGATAATAGCTAAAATAGATCAAATTAATATTGCGCTCAGGAATCGCAAAGCCCAGTGCATAGAAGCAAGGCATGCCGAGCGCCGCATACAGACCAAACAGCAGCACCAGCACCCAAACCGGGTGCGAAAAGTCCGACTCACTCTGCTTTGCCAGCCGGTACATCAGCGGTGCGATAAACAGCCATGCCAACAACACCGGTACAGTTGTGGCATTCGCCATGCTGTACACCGCATAAACAACCGACACGATGCCACCCTTGATTATACTCGCCTCACCTACGGTCTGCTGCCGCAGGCCGTTGCCCGGCGCAAAAACACTGACCAGCAGCGCCGCTAACAACAGCATAAACACCAGCAGGCAGAACACAGCGCTTTGCCGCCGCTTTTTCTCAAATAGGTAAACGATCAGGAGAAATACCAGCATGGACGAAACCAGCGCGGTCGAGTAATTGCTGCCACCCACGATCGGCGCGAGGAGCAGCGCAGGCACAAAACACAGCAACCGTCTGCGCAGCGTGGTGTGCCGCGCCATTTGCAGCAACAGGCCGTTCATCCACAGGCCAAGAGCATAGAAAAACGTGTAGGAAATCGCACCAGGATGCCAATAAAGCCCCTCAACCGGCTCATACATATACTGCACCAGCAAAAACACCAGTAGCAACGAAATGATCCAGCTGACGCTGCGCGATGCCTGCATATAGCTGCGCAGTAACACTCGGAAGAAGTATAGACCACACAGAACCAGTGCAGTCAGCGTCAGCACTGCTGTCAAGCCGTAATACTGCTCACCAAAACTGGCAGGCTGCAAAAAAGTCAGGAAAATAAAAGAAAAGTTGCCCTGCCACTCAAAATAGCGCTGCACTGTCTGCTGCAAAGCCGCTTTGACTACCGCTACTACCGAACCGGTCTGTTGCCAGACCTGCTGCGTCTGAGCAAGGTACCAAAAGTCGTCACCCGATAAATAGTCATAGCGCGCAATCCAATACAGCGGTATCAAAGATATCAAAAAGATAACGCCCAGCACTTTTGCACAGCGCGATTGCATCAAACACATTTTCTTCCCCTCATTCTATCTTCATCTTTCTTGATCTTTCTTCTATTCTACCGACAGCCCGCAACCCTGTCAATCCATACGCCCGCCGTTTCGTGAGGCATCCCTTATTCATATCTCAGATCCGCATGCGGTAAAAAGCCCCGTATCCTTGCGAATACGGGGCTTTTTGGTGCCGCCAGCCGGAATCGAACCGGCACAGTATCGCTACCGGGGGATTTTAAGTCCCCTGCGTCTACCAGTTCCGCCATGGCGGCATGATATGATTATAACAGAAGGGACACCGCGTGTCAAACGTGGCATCCCATTCTCCCTTTATTTTTTTGTAGGAGTACAATACATCTTGGACAGTTGAATAAAAAAAGGATGAAGGATAGGGCCTTATCGGTTAAAGTTGAGTTGCGACACTTAACTTGACGAGAGGGGGCCATATCCTTCATGAGCAAGAGTATAACACAGG
>NZ_CAXTXI010000019.1:0-36673 GCF_964248325.1 Agathobaculum sp. Marseille-P7918
CGTGCCGCCGCCCGCCAGAAAGCTGTATTGTTCCTACTAATTGGGGATAACACAGCTCATGGCCGGCGGCGGTGTCGTCCTGATCGGTATGCAGCTTATCCCTCTGCTGTCCGGCCTGTTCAGCTAACCCTTACCCGTTGTCCCTTTTTCCAGAAAAGGAGCTGATGTATGGACTTTATCATCGACGCAATCGTTGAATGGCTCAAAGGTTTGCTTGTCGATGGTATCATGGGAAATCTGGATGGCCTTTTCAATAACGTCAATCAAAGCGTTGGCGAGATCGCCACACAGGTAGGCACGACCCCGGCGGACTGGAACGCCGGGGTCTTTTCCATGATACGGCAAATCTCTGAAACCGCCATCCTGCCAATCGCCGGGGTCATCCTCACTTTTGTAATGACCTATGAGCTGATACAAATGCTCATTGACCGCAACAACCTCCATGACGTTGACACATGGATGTTTTTCAAGTGGGTGTTCAAAACCTTTGTGGCGGTAATGATCCTGACGAATACCTTCAATATCGTGCTGGCCGTCTTTGACGTGAGCCAGCACGTCATCCAGCAATCAGCGGGCATTATCCAGAACGGGACAGAGATCACAACGGATGTAATGGACAGTCTACGGACCGAGCTGGAGGCAATGGAGTTAGGACCCCTGTTTGGCCTATGGCTCCAGTCATTCCTGATCCAGCTTACCATGATTGCCTTAAACATTGTGATCTTCGTTATCGTGTATGGCCGTATGATTGAAATTTACTTACTCACAAGTTTGGCACCCATCCCGTTTGCCACCGTCCCCAACCGGGAAACCGGACACATGGGGCAGAACTATTTCCGCTCCCTCTTTGCGGTGGGCTTTCAAGGCTTGCTCATTTTGGTCTGTGTCGCCATCTACGCGGTGCTTATCCAGAGTATCGCCACCGACGGCGACCCCATCGGGGCGATCTGGGGCTGTGTGGGCTATACGGTGCTGCTGTGTTTTACCCTGTTCAAAACGGGCAGCCTTGCAAAATCCATCTTCGGCTGCCATTAAGAGACTTCGGGCCATGCTGACCCGAAGCGGAAAGGAGGCGGTATGCCCCGGCGTTACAAACAGGGCGCGGATGGACAGCCGCACCCGGCTTTCTACGGAAAGCTCCCCGAGGAATTTTCTAAAACAGACACCATGCGCTTCATGGTGGAAACCGATCTTAAACTGTCCGGGTGCATATCGGCGGACACGCTGGCGGCACTCCGGGCGGAAGGCTATGACTACAAGGACGGGAACCTTGTTCCCGCCGGAAAGGAGGAAACCATGCAGGAAAAGGTTGCGGACGCCACCCCCGCCGCACCGTTGAAGCTGGATGTAAGCGTGCGGGTCATCGAACCTGTGAAAAACCTGATGGGCTTTGCCAGCGTGAAATTCAACGACTGCTTTGTAGTGGAAAATCTGAAAATCGTGCAGGGCAGCAAGGGCCTTTTCGTGGGGATGCCCAGCCAGCCGGACGGCAAGGGCGGCTACCGGGATATGGCCTATCCCGTCACGAAGGAGTTCCGGGAACAGCTCAACACCGCTATTCTGCAAGCCTATGAAGTAAAGCTGAAACAGTTGGCGGAGCGCGGCTCTGCCGGGCGTGCGTCCATCAGCGAACAGCTCAAGGCCGGGAAAGCGGCTGCCGAACAGGCAAAAGCGGAACGGCCTCCGAAGGAAAAGCCCAACCGTGGCGCGGAGCGTTGACCTCGGGCCATGCTGGCCCGGAGCAGAAAGGAGGCGAAACCCATGCCACGCAAACGGACGGGCTATGACGCGGCCTGCTACTATGACGGCAAGCTGCTGGGCCGCTGTACCAAAGCGGACAGCGACGCCTATACTTTGTTGATGAACGCCTGCGGTGGGGACGCCGCCCGTGTCCTGCGAGAATACGCCTACTTTTCCCCGGAGCTGAAGGCCATCTTGGAAAAGGCGGCGCTCATGCAGGCGGACCGGAGCCGGACGGGCGGGATGTTCCATGCGCCCCGGAGTTCCCCGTGGGGAGAGGTGCAGAGCTGTGAAGTTCTCTGTCCGGGGGTGTTTTTGGTATCCACCGCCAGCCACGGCGGGACGATGGTGGCAAACGAGGTAGCCGCCGTCCTCTCTCCGGCGGCGAAAAAATGCGGTTTCAAGGACAAGGGCTATATCTGCTATGAGGAGGACGCACAGGAAAGCGTGGTGCTCCGGGAGTTGCTGGACAAAAAGCTCTGGAAGATCCCCGACCGTATCAAGGACAAAGAGCGGTTTGAAGAAAACCTCAATCAGTCCATCCGGCAATACAATCCCGAATACTGGCGGGCAAGGCAGAGCGGACGGGAGGCCGCCGAAGCCGCCCGCAGCGCAGCCCCGGCCAAAGAGGCCGCAAGATAGCTTCGGGCCATGTTGACCCGAAGCGGCAAAGGAGGTGTAACGAAATGGCCTATGTGCCAGTACCCAAAGACCTGTCCAAAATCAAGACAAAGCTGGCCTTCAATCTCACGAAGCGCCAGCTTATTTGTTTTTCCGGCGCGGCGGCGGTGGGCCTTCCGGCCTACCTGTTTTCCCGTGGCAGTATCGGAAACAGCGCCGCCATGTTCCTGATGATCGGCCTCATGCTCCCGTTCTTCTTTTTCGCTATGTATGAGCGGGACGGCCTGCCGCTGGAAAAGGTGCTGAAAAACATCATCCGCACCCGGTTCCTCTATCCCCGGGTGCGGCCTTACAAAACCGAAAACTTCTATGCGCTGCTTGGCGCCAGAAAGGAGGCGCAGCCGATTGCAAAACAACAGAAGGGCCGGAAAGCCCGCAGGCAAAAAGCCTGACAAGACGAGCCTTCTCGGCCTGTTCACAAAGGGAAAGGACATTCCCACCACCGCCCAGCAGACCCTCCCTTACCGGGAAATGTACCGGGATGGGGTGTGCCGGGTGGAGGACCGCTATTTCACCAAAACCATTGAATATGAGGACATCAACTACCAGCTCGCCCAGACCGAAGATCAGGCGGCCATCTTTGACGGGTGGAGCGCCTGTCTGAACTACTTTGACAGCTCCTTGCCGTTTCAGCTTTCTTTCCTCAACCACCGGAGCCGCCCGGGCAGCCGGTACAGCGTCAACATCCCCATGCAGGAGGACGACTACAACAGCGTCCGGCGTGAGTATGTGGAAATGCTGGAAAACCAGATCGCCAAAAGCAACAACGGCATTGTCCGCACAAAGCTCCTGACCTTCGGTGTGAATGTGGACGACCTCTCCACCGCAAGGGCGAGGTTGGAGCGTGTGGAGGCGGACATTTGCGGCAACTTCAAAAAGCTGGGCGTCAAGTGCCGCTCCCTCTCGGGGCTGGAACGGCTGGAGCTCCTTCACGGGCAGCTCCACCCCGGCGGCACCGACCCCTTCCGGTTTTCGTGGGATATGATACCCCAGACCGGCCTTTCCACAAAGGACTTTATTGCCCCGGACAGCTTCGACTTCCGTTTCAGCCGCCTGTTCCGGGTAGGGACGACCTGGGGCGCGGCCTCTTATTTGCAGATTTTGGCCTCGGAGCTCTCGGACAAGCTGCTGGCGGAGCTTTTGGAAATGGATGCGGAAATGACGATCACGCTCCATATCCAGACCGTCGATCAGGCCGCCGCCGTGAAATCCATCAAGGCCAAAGTCTCCGACATTGACAAGATGAAGGTGGAGGAACAGAAGAAGGCCGCCCGGGCCGGGTACGACATGGACATACTCCCGCCCGACCTTGTGACGTACAGCAACGACGCAAAGACCCTCTTGGAAGATTTGCAGAGCCGGAACGAGCGAATGTTCCTGCTGACCTTCCTTGTGGTGAACATGGCCCCGACCCGTCGGGAGCTGGACAATGACCTGTTCACGGTGTCGGGTATCGTTCAGAAATACAACTGCACCTTGAAGCGGCTGGACTTCCAGCAGGAGGACGGTTTTCTTTCCAGCCTGCCGCTGGGCCATAACGGCATTGAGATCAAGCGCGGCATGACCACCAGCTCCACGGCTATTTTTGTTCCCTTTATGACGCAGGAGCTCCGCATGGACGGCGAGGCTGTCTATTACGGGCTCAACGCCCTTTCCCATAACGTCATCATGGCGAACCGGAAGAAGCTCAAAAACCCCAACGGCCTGTTCCTCGGCGTACCGGGCTCCGGCAAATCCTTTGCCGCAAAGCGGGAGCTTGTGAACGTGTTTCTTGCCACCCGTGACCGGATTATCGTGGTGGACCCGATGGGCGAATACTCGCCCCTTATCAAGCGGCTGGGCGGGCAGGTCATCGAGATCGCCCCGGACAGCCCGCACCACATTAACCCGATGGACATTGATTTGAGCTTCGACGAGGAAAACCCGATGGCGCTGAAAGCCGACTTTATCCTGTCGCTGATGGAACTGATCGTCGGCGGAAAGGACGGCTTGCAGCCGGTGGAGCGGACCGTCATTGACCGCTGTGTGCGCCAGATGTACCGGGAGCATTTACAGAACCCGGAGACGGCGAAAATGCCGACCCTCCAAACCCTCTATGACCTGCTCTGTTCCCAGCCCGAGGGCGAGGCGGTACGGCTGGCGACGGCCCTTGAAATCTATGTGTCGGGCTCTCTCAACGTGTTCAACCATGAAACCAATGTGGACCTGAACCGCCGCCTTGTGTGCCTCGACCTGAAAAAGCTGGGGGCCGGGCTTCGGACGATTGCCATGCTCATTATGCAGGACCTTGTCAATTCGCAGGTGTCCATGAATTTCCTGCGCGGTATCGCTACATGGTGTTACTTCGACGAGTTCCATGTGCTGCTCCGTGACCGGCTGACGGCAAGCTACTGTGTGGCGATCTGGAAAATGCTCCGTAAGAAGGGCTGCGTACCCAGCGCCTTAACGCAAAATGTGAAGGACTTCCTTGCCAGCCCGGAGATCGAGAACATCTTTGAAAACTCGGACTTCCTTGTGCTGCTCTCGCAGGCGCAGGGCGACAGGCAGATTTTAGCCAAACAGCTTGGTATCAGCCCCCACCAGCTTTCCTATGTGACCCACACCAATTCCGGCGAAGGGCTGTTGTTCTTCGGGAACACCACCATCCCGTTTGTTGACCGCTTCCCGCAGAATACCGAGCTGTACGCCATTATGACAACCCGCCCGGAGGACAAGAAACAGGAAATGAAGCGGGCGTAACATACTTCGGGCCATGCTGGCCCGAGGTTTGGAAAGGAGGGATACCTCATCGGAAAGAAACCGGATAAACGGAATTTTCAAAGGCCGGGGCCGCCGGAGGATACCGGGAACACTCGCCCCGGACCGGCTGACCAGGAAGGGCCTTCCCCCGCACCGTCCCGACGCCTGCGGTTTGAGGACGAGGATACCGGGCAGACCGGCGCTTCGGGCCATGATGGCCCGAAGTCCAAAAGCGGCAAGTTTCAAGAGGACAGCCGGAAAGCCCGCCCTTCTGACCGCATGAGGCAGGAGGATGACAGGGGCGGTCCGCAGGATACCGGCAAGGCGCAGGAGCCGGAGGGCTCCGCCGAGAAAGCCGGGAGTAAAAAGGACAAGTACCAGAAGGCGCAGGCCAAAGCGGAGCGCGCCGGGGAAAAGCTGGGAAAGGCCCGGGAGAAGCTGGATAAGGTCGAGGCGAAACGGGCGGCGCAGAAGCCGCCGGGGCTTGCAAAGAAAGCCGTCCGGGGAGCCCGCACCGAGGCATGGTTTTATCTCCACAACAAAATCCACGAAGTCGAGCATGAAAATGTGGGCGTGGAAGGAGCGCATAAATCCGAGCTGACCGCCGAGGCCGGGACCCGGAAACTGACCCGGTATGCCAAACGGCGCTGGCGGGAACACCCGGCCCGGAAGGTGGCAAAGTGGGAACGGAAGGACATAAAAGCCCGGGCCAATGTGGATTTTCAGAAGATGGCCGCCGAACACCCGGAGCTTGCCAGCAATCCGCTGTCCCGGATACAGCAGAAGTGGAAACTAAAACGCCGGTATTCCAAAGAGGCAAAGGCGGCGGCAAAACAGAGCGCAAAGGCCGCAAAGAAAGCCGCTGCCGCTTCGGGAAATGTGACCCGGCGGGCGGCGCAGTTTGTGACCCGTCATCCTGTGGCGGTTTTGGTTTTGGTGCTGTTGTTACTGGTCTGCTATATCCTGTCGGCGGTAAGCTCCATCTTTCCCACGCTTGGCAGCGGCCTTGCCAATGCGGTGTCCGGCACTTCCTATGCTTCGGAGGACGCCGACCTGCTTGGCGTGGACGAGGACTACACGGCGCTGGAAAATGAACTGGCGCAGACGGTAGCGAACATCGAAAGCACCCATCCCGGCTATGACGAGTACCGCTATTCCGTGGACGAGATCGGCCACAACCCCTATGAACTGGCGTCCTATCTCTCGGCAAAGTACCATGTGTATTTCCGGGAGCAGGTGCAGGACGAGCTGCGGGAGATCTTCGAGGCGCAGTATGAGCTGACCTTGACGGAGGAAATCGAGATACGCTACCGCACCGAAACCAGCACCGACCCGGAAACCGGAGAAACCACCACCGAGGAAGTCCCCTATGAGTATTACATCCTCAATGTGACCCTCACAAACAAAACGCTGCCTGCCGTGATTCTGCCGAGGCTGGATGAACAGCAGCGGGAAATCTACACCGTCATGCAGCAGCTCAAAGGCAACAAGCCCTATTTGTGGGAAGGAATTTATACCGGCGGCGAGGATACCGGCCCCAGCTATGAGATACCCGGCGAGGCGCTGGATGACCCGGCCTTTGCGGCGCTCATGGCGGAGGCGACAAAGTACATCGGCTGGCCTTATGTGTGGGGCGGCTCCAGCCCGTCTACCTCCTTTGACTGTTCGGGCTTTGTCTGCTGGGTGTACACGGCCAGCGGCGTCCACAACCTGCCCCGTACCACGGCGCAGGGCATTTACAACCAGTGTGCCATCATTTCCCCTTCCGAGGCAAAGCCGGGCGACATTATCTTTTTCACGGGAACCTATGACAGCCCCGGCCCTGTGTCCCATGTGGGGATTTATGTGGGCGACGGGATGATGCTGCATTGTGGTTCTCCCATCCAATACGCAAATATCAATTCAAGCTACTGGCAAACACATTTCTACGCCTTCGGGCGCTTGTGAGCCAGAAGAAAGGAGCCCTTGCATGAACAAGATCGACAAGCTCGATAAGGAGCTGGAAAAGGCCCGGGAGAAGGCCGCCGAGTGGCAGGCCAAAATCCGGGAGCTGGAAAAGCAAAAACAGGAGGAAGAAAACAGCCAGATCGTGCAGGCGGTGCGCTCTCTCAAACTGACCCCCGCCGAGCTGATGGCCTTTCTGAACGACCCCAAAAACAGCCTTGCCGCTTCGGGCCACAATGGCCCGAAGCCGGAGGCACCTGAAAAGGAGGACACGGCCCATGAAGAAAACTAAATTTCGCAGGCTGGCGGTGATGACTGCCAGCCTTTTGTGTTGCCTGATCTTTACGGTCCCGGCTTACGCCCAGAGCAATGAGCCGCAGCCCGAGGCCGCCCCCGCCCCGGTGGAAACCGAGGCGGAGCCGGAAACCCAGAACCCCTTTACCCCGGATGGAACGGGAACGGTGGTGGACAATGCCACCGACGAGGACGGCAAAGAGTTCTACACCATTACCACCGCAGACGAGAGTGTTTTCTATCTGGTGATCGACAAGCAGAAAACCAGCGAAAACGTCTATTTCCTCAACGCTGTAACCGTGGATGACCTTCTGCCTCTTGCCGAACAGGGCGAGGAACCAGCCGAGGAAGTGACCCCCGAACCGGAGCCGGAGCCCACCGAACCCGTGGAGGAAGTGACCGAGCCGGAACCCGAACCCGAGGCCGCAAAAACAGACAGCCCGCTTCTTTCGCTGCTCCTGATCGGGGCGGTGGTGCTGATCGGCGGCGGTGCTGGTTATTACTTCAAGATTTACAAGCCGAAGCACGAAGCGCCGGACTTGGAGGACGACTACTGCGAATATGAGGACGAAGGGCCGGAGGAAATCGCAGAGGAACCCGAAGACGAGGATACCCCTCCGTGGGACGAGGACACGGAAGAACAGGAGGCCCGCCAGTGAATTTTACCAACAGCCCCTTTGAGCGAATGATGAAGGAAGTGCCGTGGCCGGGCCGGGGCAGCGATGACCCTTGTGCCGGATGCCGCTACTACAAGGAGTGCAAAGGCAGGAAAAAACAGTGTCGGAAGAAATTCCGGGCGCTGATCGTGGAGTCCCGACCTTCGGGCCATCGTGGCCCGAAGTCCTGAATGGACGCCCGGGAGCTGACCCGTGACGAGAAGAAGAAAATCCGTTCCCTTGTCACGGGGATGTGCGCCAACTATGACCGGGAAACGGGCCTGTGCCTGCCGCTGGACTGTGGCTGCTATATGCTGCACAAATGCTGGACGGGCGCTTACTGCCGGTATTTCCGGGAGGCCGTCTTGCCCCTCGACCCGGAGCTTCTTGCGGCGCTGACCGTGGAAGGCGGCTCCCCGGAGCTTCGGGTCTGTACGGTCTGCGGGCGGGCATTTTTACCGGAAGGCCGTCAAGCCTACTGTTCCGACGCCTGCAAGGCCGAAGGGAACCGCCGGAAAAGCCGGGAACGCATGAGGAAAATGCGGGAGAAAAGGCCGGGCGGCGGTTACGATTTGCCGTCTCGAAAGGCTTGATATTCCGGGCTTTTTTGAGGGCGTTTCCGGGGCGGGAATACTGCAACCCATCCCGCCCCGGTTTACTCCCTCATTTCGTAACATACCACACTTCGGGCCATGTTGGCCCGAGGTTCAGAAAGGAGGTATCTCTTGGAGATCGTACAAGGCTATGCCATTTTGAAAGCCACCACCTTTGACAGCGGACACGGTTTTGCGCTGGGGCATAACCCGGGCGCGCCGAGCCCCTTTGTGACCTGGCAGTTTACCGAAGGCGAAAAGGGCCAGCGGGATTACTACTGGGGCCGCTATGGAAACAGTCTGGAATGGGCGCAGAAGGATTTTGACCGCCGGGTGGACGATTATCAGTACCTTTATCATGCGGCAGTCAAAAATACGGAGCTGGGCCCGGAAGGCGTTTACCGCTACTATTCCACCCAGCGCCCTGTGGACATAGGCACCTACCCGAAGCCATCGGATAACCCGCCGCTTTCCATCGTCAACTACGATGACGACAGGCGGCGCCCTGTGGCAAATGGCAGGCTGATGGCATGGGGTGAACTAACCTATGCAAAGCCGCTGACCGAAAAACAGATGGAGGACTATGAGCTGAAACCCGCACCGGGCAATCCTGACCGGGCGCGCCCATCCATTACCGCCCGGCTCAAGGATGGAGCCAGAGGGCAGGAACCTCCGAAGGAACCCAGCCAGAAGCGGGACCATAAAAACCATGAGGAACGATAAAGGAGGATTGCCATGCACGAAAAAGACAACTATCTGAAAACCGCCGAGCTCTCCACGGAGCAGAACTGCAACATGATCGACGGCGTACCCAACAACACGCCCATCCAGCCTGCGCCCCCGGAGCTGGATGCAAAGCCGCTGGACAAAGTGAAGGAGCCCAAAGAGCGCAGAAAGGGCCGGGAGCTGGAACGCTGATGGAGAACCGCAAGCGGAATGTCCATCTGCACGTCATGGTAACGCCGGACGAGCTGGCGGCCATCCATGAACGGATGGCCGAAGCGGGCATTTCCAATGCCGGGGCTTATGTGCGGAAGATGGCTCTGAACGGGTATATCCTGCACGTTGACCTTGCGCCCATAAAAGAATTGATCTCTCTGCAAAGGCGCTGTTCCAATAATCTCAATCAGGTCGCCGTACACGCGCATACCTACGGCGTGTACCCGGAGGAAATCGACGGATTGAAGCGGGACTATGAAAAGCTGTGGGGCGAGGTGTCAAAGGTGCTGCGGGAGCTCTCCGAGCTGGTGGCAAAGTAAGACGAGGGCGGCAGGCTTCCGTTGTGTGGGGCTTGCCGCCCTGTTCTTTTTTTACCACTTCGGGCCATGTTGACCCGAAGCTCCGGGACAGGATTCACTAATCTTTCGCAACATTTATGTCCCCGGGCAGGCATGATAAAATAGAGATAGAAAGAATAAAGGAGGTTTTGATGATGAAGATACTGCTGAAAATATTAGTCGCGCCCTTCGCTCTGGCGCTGTCCCTTCTGGCGGCTCTGCTGGTGTTTTTGTTTGATATTTGCGCCTTCCTGCTGACGATTGCCTCCGTGATCCTGGCGGTGCTGGGTATCGCCCTCTTTTTCACGCCGACCCCCATCGGCGGGATTGTATTTCTGTTCCTCGCCTTCCTCCTTTCGCCGTATGGGCTGCAAGCGGCGGCTGGTTCTCTGCTTTGGGCGCTGGACGGCGGCAAATCCGCTCTGTATCGGTTTCTGGCAAGTTAAACAGCCTCGGGCCATGTTGGCCCGAAGTCGGGGCGGTCTGGACGGGCCGCCCTTTTTTCATAGAAGGGAGGGATGATTTCTGGCTACCACAACTTTGTTGCAGCGCCATGCGGGCGAAGGCGAAACGATTGCCGAGGCCATCCGGGATTGTCTGGACTATGGTAAAAACCCGGAAAAAACAGAAAGCGGAAAGTATATCTCCGCTTATGAGTGCGACCCTGCCACCGTGGCGGACGAGTTTCTTTTGGCGAAAGCCAGCTATGCCGCCATGACAGGCCGGGAACAGAAAAAGGCCAATGATGTGCTGTGCTATCAAATACGACAGTCCTTTTATCCGGGAGAGATCACCCCGAAGGAGGCGAACCGTATCGGCTATGGGCTGGCTATGCGCTGGACGAAGGGGCGGCACGCTTTTATCGTTACCACGCATACCGACAAGCAGCACATCCATTGTCATATATATTACAACTCCACCACCCTTGACTGTACTCGGAAATTCCGAAACTTCTGGGGCTCCAGCTTCGCCCTCCGTCGGCTCTCCGACAGACTGTGCCTTGAAAACGGGCTGTCTATTGTAGAGAACCCGAAGCCCCGGAGCAAGGGAAAATACCGGAACTATGGGGAGTGGCAGAAAGAACGGAAAGGGCCGCTTTCGTATCAGGACCGGCTGCGCTTTGCCATTGATACTGCGCTGGCGGAGCGCCCCGCCAATCTGGACGAATTTCTCGGCCTGATGAAGCGGGCCGGATATGAAGTCAAGAAGGTTCGGGGCGGTGGTATCAGCTTCCGGCTGACCGGCCAGGGACAGGAACGCTTTACCCGTCTGCGGGCCTCTACGCTGGGGGACGGCTACGATCTGAAAGATGTTCTTGCCGCCATTGAGGGCAAAGAAAAACGCCCCGGACGCCCGGAGCGAAAAATCAGTCTGGCGGTGGATATTCAAGCAAAGCTGGCTGCCGGTAAGGGACCGGGCTACGAGCGGTGGGCGAAGGTGTTCAACATCAAGCAGATGGCCGCCGCCCTCGCCTATATACAGGACAACAGCCTGACTGATTATGAGCAGTTGGCGCAGAAAGCCACCGAGGCAACCGACCATTTCCATGCGCTTTCCGAGCAGATCAAGCAGACAGAGCAGGCCATGAAAACCAATGCCGGGCTAAAGGCCGCAACGGTTCAGTATGCCAAAACACGCCCGGTCTTTGAGCAGTACAAGGCTGCCAAGTACAGCCGGAAATTCCTTGCGGAGCATGAGGCTGATATTGAACTGTACCGGGCGGCACAGGCGGAAATGCGCCGTCTGCTGGGCGGGGCGAAGCTCCCGAAAATGGATGCGCTGAAGGAGGAAGGCCGTAAGCTCACGGCAAAGAAAAAGCGCCTTTATGGAGAGTATCAGAAAGCGCGCCGGGATATGCAGGAAATCGTCACCATCAAGGCAAATATTGATACTCTGCTGGGCTACACCGAGCCGGGCAGAAAGCAGGAAAAGGAGCGTTGAGGTTATGAAAACAAGGAGCAAAGCGACGCAAATACTTCGGGCCATGTTGGCCCGAAGATACGGGTTTGGGGCGAGCCCCAACAAGCAGCGTCCGGGCCTTTGTGGCCACGGAGGCATTGCTTGCCACTTAGCGGCAGCCCTCAAAATGGCATGAAAAAGCGGAGGCTCTTACTCCTGAACCTCCGTTTCTCTGGCTTTCTTGAGCCCTTCGGCTGTGGCCTCCATAACAACAAGCTCTTTCTCATTCATCGAGCTTAAAAGCACATCAATATGCTTTCTGCAACTGTTCTCTCCACGCTGACCTTCTGTATAGAAAAACTGATCTACGGAAATTTCGAACAGAGTGACGAGTTTGAAAAACAGGTTGAAGCTGGGGTGCTGGCCTTTGTTCTCAATGTTCATAATGGTGCGGTCAGTCTTGCCGACCAGCTCCGCCACATAGGCTTGTGTCCAGCCCTTTTCCTCTCTGGCTTGTTTCAAAGCGAGCCCGAGCCCGTGAAAGTCAAACCTTCTTTCGTCTTGGTTCATTCTCATATCACCCTATATCATTGTACATTTCGGGTCAGCTTATGAGAATGTAGTAAAATTTGATATAAAGTATTATTTTATTTCACTAAAAGGTGAAGCTGTGTTAAGATGTATAGTAACCAAGAAGTATGATAAAATAATAATAGGAGGATTATATGAATTATAAGATACGAGAGATAAGAAACCATGAGTATTTGCTACTAAGCCAATTTCTATACGAAGCTATTTTCATTCCAGAAGGCTCAACCCCACCACCTAAAACCATTATTTCCTTGCCAGAATTGCAAGTATATATAAAGGACTTTGGAAAAAAACATGGAGACCAAGGAATGGTGGTAGAGATTGATAATAAAATTGTTGGAGCGGCTTGGGTGAGAATTATGAATGATTACGGGCATATTGATAACAAAACGCCATCCTTAGCAATGTCACTATATAAAGAATACAGAGGGTATGGAATAGGAACGGCCTTGTTGGAAGGTTTGCTTACCAAATTAAAGAATAGCAAATACGCTAAGGTATCGTTGTCTGTTCAAAAAGCTAATTATGCTGTTAAAATGTACCAAAAAGCAGGGTTTAAAATTGTTAGTGAAAACAATGAGGAATATATCATGGTTGCGGATATTTCTTAAAAAGCATTGCAAAAGTTCAACTGATAGATTAAACTGTTAATAAGATTTGCAGAAAGGTGGCTCTTTGGTTTATGGGTGATATTGGTGCATAGCATGGGCTATTGCAAAATATAAAATTTAATATGGAAAGGTAATAGCCTGTGCTAATCCTAAATGAACATGAAATTCTTTAGGAGGTGCACCATTTTGGGCTATATAAAAGCAAAAGATGTTTTGCCACTTGAAGTTATAGAACAAGTACAACAATATATCAGTGGCGAAGTTTTATATATTCCTAAAAAGGAAAATAATAAGTGCTTTTGGGGTGAGAATACGCCAACTAAAAGGGAACTTGCAGATCGAAATGCTAAAATTTATTCTGAGTTTTGTTCCGGAATCCCAATTTCAAAACTTGCTAAAAAATACTTTTTGGTAGAAAAAAGCATCCAACGTATCATACGACAAGAAAAAAATAGATATTAGTTCTGAATGTGCCATATTTTCGATATGGCACATTTTCTTTTTTAATCAATCATGTTCCTCGCACAAAGCATTTATTATGCTAAAATAAATTTGTAGTATTCTGACATACCTTGATTTCCATTTCACATGACGGAAATAAAAAAAACCGTTATATGAAGTGGTAATTCAATATGCTTAAAAACTTCTAATGGCGGTTTTGAAATAGCAATTTCAAGCCGCCGTTTTCTTTTTGAAAAATGAGAATACGGGGGGTGTGTTAAAGTCGCCCTTTTTTAAGGATACGGCGGTATCTGGGAGGTATCGCTGTGTCCTTTTTCATTTTCCATCCCCCTAACCTGTCAAAAAAAGTCTACCAACGAAACAGGATAAGTTCGACGGTAGACATGAAGTTTGGCAGCACATAAACAAATATATTATTTCATGTGTCCGAGTGGCCTTGTACTGCCCGGGCGCTTTTGTGTTCTTATGGGACTGCTTCGGGTCATGTTGGCCCGAAATCATTCCCCGGTGCCGCTCTCCACCGCCTTCGTTTCGGTCACTCGTCAACCACCAACCGAAACGGAGGTCAATATGGCTATTATCAATCTGCGGGACTATTACCCGTTTTATACATCGGATTGCTTCATGGAAGTATCGGACGAAGTTACTGAAATGTTCAAAGAATTTGATCGTAAGGAGGCTGCATACCGGCTGCGTACATACCGCCATAAAGCCTACTATTCCCTTGATCGGGATGATGGGCTGGAGCATGAGGCTGTCTTTGTCGCACTTTCGCCCCATGAGCTGTACGAGCGGAAAGTTACCATGCAGGAGCTTCACGCTGCTATTGCCAGCCTGCCGGACAAACAGGCAAAACGGATTTACGCCCACTTCATTCTTGGCATGACGAAACAGGATATTGCCCGGGCAGAAGGGGTTCATGAGAAAGTAGTCCGTGTGGCAATCGAGCGCGGGCTGCGGCACTTGGAAAAAATTTTGAAAAAATCTCTGTGAGGTGTACCGATTTAGACCAAAAAATGAAATGGCTTATGAGAGGCAAAACACTTCGGGTCAAGGTGACCCGAGGTTCGGACAAGCCCTCATGCAAATAAAAAACTGAATAAAAAGGCACCCGGATACGAAGGGAAATGCGCTGTGTGACAGGCCCGCCATGACCTCTGCTTTTGGAGAATACAGTCCCTATAAAACAGAGCGAGCGATCAGGCTCATGTCATAGGTGGAGCAAGGCTGGTTCCACCGGAACAGGCACATAACCCGGATACTTGCGTTTAGTCACAGTCCGAGCGTTGAAGCGGCCTTGCAAGCCGTGATCCGTCGCAGGCAATGAGAACGCCTTGCCATCAGAATGGGGAGAGTTGAAATACTATGGGGCAGAAAGCCTATGTCCGTCCGGTGTGTCTGTAATGTAGTAAAAACCTGTGGGGAGCCCTCTGGCAATGCTGTCTGATGATAGGCCAACCAATCCGGCGGGGCTCCCCATCTTTTTTCTCAAAGGAGTTTCTTATGGAAAATGCGTTTGGGATGTTTCCCGGTTTTGAGCCGGATGAATGGAGCAACGACGCCTGCCGCGGCTATGTCATCATGGCAATGGAGGACTGCGGCTTTTCAAAGAAGGATATTCGTCGTGTTGTGGGACAGCTTTATGAAGTCTTTGATCTCAACAGTGTGGAGGACGCCAAACAGAAGTTCCACTCCAGTCCGTACTGACCTCGGGCCACATCGGCCCGAAGTGGAGAAAGCTCAAAGGGCGGCACCTGCGGGTGCCGTCTTTTGACATTTCCCCACAGGACAAGAGGGAAACGCTGGCAAGTACACCCATTCTGAAAAGGAGGTTTTCAATGACACAGGCCGTCACATATCAACGAGAAACAAAGTCTGTACCCTTTCAAGGGAAAACCATTGTGCTGGAAAGCCTCACGCCGGTACTTTCCCCGAAGGAGAAGGAGCAGCGCAAAAAAGAAATTGAACGCCGTCTTTACGAGGTGTTCAGTAAGTACGGGGACAGGTTTCACTAACCATTCGCAACATTGTTGTCCGGGGCTGCTGATAGTATAATATAGTTGTAAGGTTGGTAGCTCCATTCCAACAAGGAAAGGAGCCCAATATGGAATTTATCAGAGAAGATTGCATTTATGCGAGACAGTCAGTAGACCGCAAGGACAGTATCAGCATTGAAAGTCAGATTGACTTCTGCAAGTATGAATTGAAAGGTGGGAGCTGCCGGGTATTTAAGGACAAAGGCTATTCCGGCAAAAATACCGACAGGCCGGAGTTTCAAAAGCTGCTGGGCGAGATCCGCAAGGGAAAGGTTCGGCGGGTCATCGTGTACAAGCTGGACCGGATAAGCCGCTCTATTCTGGACTTTGCAAATATGATGGAGCTGTTTCAAGAGTACGATGTAGAGTTCGTATCATCCACGGAAAAGTTTGATACCTCGACCCCGATGGGACGGGCCATGCTGAATATCTGCATTGTATTCGCCCAGCTTGAACGTGAGACAATCCAGAAGCGCGTCACGGACGCCTATTATTCCCGGTGCCTGAAAGGCTTTCACATGAGCGGTCAGGCTCCATACGGCTATCAGTTGGAACCCACGGTGGTAGAGGGTATCCGTACAAAAAAGATGGTTGCCGACCCCGTAGCCGCCGACCATGTACGGCTGATGTTTGAGATGTACGCCGAACCGGAAACCTCTTTCGGAGACATTACCCGCTACTTTGAGGAACAGGGTATCAAGATTTACGAAAAGTCAATGGTTCGGAGTTTTCTTTCCCAGCTTTTACGGAACCCTGTTTACGCACAGGCCGACTTGGAACTGTACGAGTTTTTCAAGAGCCAGGGCGCAGCGATTGTCAATGACGCTTCCGATTTTGCCGGAACAAACGGCTGCTATCTCTATCAGGGGCGGGATGTGAAGGAGGACAAGGACAGGTGCCTAAAAGACCAGATACTTGTTATCGCTCCGCATGAAGCATTGATCCCCTCTGACACATGGCTGAAATGCCGGAAAAAGCTCATGGCAAATACCACCTTCCAGCAGGGGCGGAAACCAAAAAACACTTGGCTGGCCGGAAAAATCAAATGCGGGCATTGTGGGTATGCGCTGAAAGCCACCCATGTACCAAACAGCACAGGCTATTTCCGCTGCACCAAACGGACGGAAAACAAAGGTTGTCCGGGCTGCGGGAAAATCCGCAAAGAAGAATTTGAGCAATTTATTTTCTCGGCCATGCAAGAGAAGTTCAAAGATTTTCAGATACTCCACGGCCAAGAGGAAAAGGTTAATCCGAAGCTGACAGCCTATCAAGTAGAGCTGGCACAGGTGGAGGCAGAAATTGAAAAACTGCTGGACACGCTGACCGGAGCCAATGCGACCTTGCTTGCCTACGCCAACAAGAAAATCGAAGAACTGGACACCCGCCGTCAGACCATTTCAAAAGCCATAGCCGATTTGAGCGTCGAAACCATATCGCCCCAGCAGATAAAGAAACTTTCCTATTATCTCGACAACTGGGAGAGCATAGATTTTGACGACAAAAGAAAAGCCGCCGATGGCTTGATTTCTACAATCAAGGCCACCAGCGACCGTGTTCAGATAGAGTGGAAAATCTGACATTTCCGCTCTATCGCCCCTCATTTCTATTTTATCTCGTTTGTACCCCTTGTACACCGATGCTTGTGTATTACGATACTGACCGCATGCAGCGCCAGCACAACACCTGCTTCCGATACCGAAAACGACAGCTCTGCATCTGAAACGATAGGGACATCGGACGGCGATTCTGCTGCCGACGGAACGCAAGCAGAAGACAGCCTTGCAGACTATGATCCGACCATCACCGGAGCTTATGAGGATGGAAGCACCCCGCAATTCAGTGGAGAGAAGCTTCGCCTTGCCATTGATGGTGAAGAAGTTGTAATTGCCATGTATGACAACACGGCGGTTGATGCCCTTATGGAGCGGCTGCCGCTGGAGGAGCTTTCTTTCTTTGACCTTTCTGGGATCGAAAAGCCTATTGAACGATTGGAAGAGCCCCTTTCTCTGGGAGAAGAGGAACCGGGATATGATCCGGTGACTGGCGAGATGGTTATCTACCGTCCGTGGGCAAACTTTACGATTTTTTACGGCGACTTCCGATACTCTTCGGAACTAGTGCCGCTCGGTAAGGTGGAAAGCGGGCTCGAGGTACTCTCTAGTAAGACGGAGGACTTTGCCGGAACGCTGGAACGGATGGAAGACGTATCTTGAACCTGATTGTTGAAAACACATCATATAAGGGGGAACAACGATGAGAACCATGAACAAAGAAGCTTTTGATAAAGAAAAGGAGGATTTACCATGCAATACACCATATTAGGCAATTCTGATCTGACAGTTTCCCGTATCTGTATGGGGTGCATGGGCTTCGGAGATGCAAAAAACGGCCAGCATTCTTGGACGCTCGACGAAGAGCATTCTCGGGAGATCATCAAACATGGTCTGGAGCTGGGTATTAATTTCTTTGATACAGCGATTGGGTATCAGAGCGGTACCAGTGAACAGTATGTTGGCCGCGCGCTCCGGGATTTTGCAAAGCGGGATGAAGTTGTAGTGGCTACCAAGTTCCTGCCCCGCACGCAGGAGGAAATTGAAAACGGCATTACCGGTCAGCAGCACATTGAGCGCATGGTCAACACCAGCCTGAAAAATCTGGGGCTGGATTATGTGGATTTGTATATCTATCACATGTGGGATCACCAGACGCCGTTGTACGACATCATGGACGGTTTGAACCGAATCGTCAAAGCAGGCAAGGCACGGTATATTGGCATCTCCAACTGCTTTGCCTACCAACTGGTCAAGGCTAACGCACTGGCGGAGCGGGAAGGATTTACAAAGTTTGTTTCCGTACAGGGGCATTATAATCTGATTTTCCGTGAGGAAGAGCGAGAGATGGCAAAGCTCTGTGCCGAGGACAACATCGCCATGACCCCTTATAGTGCTTTAGCTGGCGGGCGGCTCTCCAAGCATTCTGGAGAAACCTCCAAGCGGTTGGAGGAAGACAGTTATGCCAAGTTCAAGTACGATGCCACGGCGCAGCAGGACAGTGTCATCATCCATCGGGTAGCGGAACTGGCGGAAAAGCGCGGCGTTACCATGACAGAGATCGCTTTGGCATGGCTTCTGACCAAGGTGACTGCTCCTGTAGTGGGTGCTACTAAGCGCCATCATGTGGAGGGAGCCGCAAAAGCCACGGAACTGATGCTGACAGCGGAGGAAACAGCGTATCTGGAAGCACCCTATGTCCCGCATAATCTGGTTGGTGTGATGGCGCAGAACACTCCAGCGGCAGCCCGGCAAGCACACGTCTGGTCAACGGGCAATCAGAAGATAGAGCCCCAATAACAAAGTGAGAACCGGGTGGAAAGCAGGCGTTTTTATTGGATTTCTTGCAGAGAGAGGCAATTTACCTTTGGTACTATTTCGACGTACAGCTTCGTCAAATCTTCTGGTACTGGGTGTTGGGCATGGGAGTTGGATCCGCAGTATCTGTCTTTCTGAAAGAGCGTATCCATGGCGCATTACGCGCTCTGGGTCAAAAAAAGCTGGGGTATTTCGGTATTTTTGTCTCCAGTGTTCTGGGTGTCGCCTCTCCGCTGTGTATGTATGGTACCATTCCCATTGCGGCGTCATTTTCAAGAAGCGGTGTACGGGATGATTGGTTGGCTGCTTTTATGATGAGTTCCATCCTGCTCAACCCACAACTGATCATATATAGTGCATCTCTAGGCGGGACTGTCTTAATCGTGCGGATCTTGTCCTGTTTTCTCTGCGGAATGATGGCCGGATTATGTGTTCGTTGGTTTTATAAAGAGAAGCCTTTTTTTCATTTCTTTGGCTTTGCAGAACCCACAAGCAGGGATACGGATCCCGATCTCCTGCTGCGGTATATCAAAAATGTATGGAGAAATATTAAAACCACCGCGCCATATTTTTTGTTTGGGCTTGTTTTGTCCGCCCTCTTCCAGCGTTATGTGCCAACAGAGATTATGACGGATGTTTTTGGTGGAAACGAAGCATGGGGTGTGCTGATGGCTGCTACCATTGGTGTTCCCCTCTATGCCTGTGGCGGCGGTACCATCCCTCTGTTGCAGCAGTGGCTGTGGGAAGGAATGAGCGTAGGAAGTGCAGTTGCCTTTATGTTGACCGGCCCTGCGACAAAAATTACCAACTTAGGCGCATTGAAGATTGTTTTGGGTGCCAAACGTTTATTCCTTTATCTCGCCTATGTGATGGCCGTCTCCCTTGCCATCGGGCTGCTTGTCAATCAGATTATCTGACAAGGGAGTGAGAGGGGGAGGATATGCAACAGAATACAATTGCAGCAAGATAAGATTGTTGGAAAAACAGCAACGTTTTTCTATGTGAAATTGGGTGCAAAAGAGGTATATGCTCATCTCATGAGCGATGTGGGCATCTGTACGCTTGCAAGACACGGGATCTACCCGGTTTGGGAGAAATTCGTACCCAATATTTTAAATCAAGACAGAACAGATACTTGTCCTATGAAAAAACTCGTTGCGACAGTTCACAATGTTGACTAATCAGTGTCGGTATTGAAAGTAAAGGAAGAAAATTGCAAAGCAGTCGGATAATAATCTGTACCATGGCTAAAAGGAGACGGTGAAATGAAAAAAGAGCCAAAAGAATAGCGGCGGTTTCTTTTGCCGTCTTTTTAATAGTGGCGCTGGTAGGTTGTTTTGCGACACAGGAAGAAAACATAACAGATAGCTCGTTTTTTGCCATGAACACCTATCTGTCTATTACCTTATACGATTCTGGTGGTCAGGACATAATTGATGCGGCCAAAGAACAGATCCGGCATTTGGAGTCACTTTGGTCAGCCACAGATGAAGACAGCGAAATTTATCAAGCCAATCACAGCAATGGACAGTCTGTGACAGTATCGGAGGAAACTGGCGATCTGCTCTCATTTGCCCTAAAGATGGCTGAAGAAACAAATGGTGCGCTTGACCCAACGATTTATCCGGTTGTGTCTGCATGGGGATTTACGACTGATCAAAAGCAAGTGCCTTTGCAAGCAGAGTTGGAACGTTTGCTCGCTCTGGTGGATTACACGAAAATTTCCCAAAATGGGAACACGCTTACGGTTCCCAATGGAATGCAGCTGGATTTAGGTTCCGTAGGGAAAGGATACGCTGCAGACCTGACGGCGGAATTATTACGGAAACAAGGCGTGAAATCAGCTGTCCTCAGTTTTGGGGGAAATATCCATGTCATTGGTTCCCGCCCGAACGGCACTGACTGGCGTATTGCCATTCACGCTCCGTGGGAAGATGAATATTGCGGTGTACTGGAAATCAGCAATGCGGCGATTGTTACTTCTGGCGGGTATGAGAACTATTTTGAGGATCAAAAAGGCAACGCTTACTGGCATATTTTAAATCCGCAGACTGGCTACCCGGCAGACAGCGGGCTACTATCTGTGACAATTATAAGCGAAGAAGGCAAATTATGCGACGCATTGTCTACTGCCCTATTTGTCATGGGGGCAGAAGAAGCAGAAGCGTTTTGGCGTGAGCATGGCGGGTTTGAAATGCTGCTTGTTACAGATGACCACGAAATACTTATCACAGAAGGAATTGCACGGCAGTTCACGCTAAGTGAAGGACGAACAGAAAAAATCCGGGTCATTCGGCCGTAAGAAGATGCACAGAATTTCGTTTTTCAGAAAAAAAGACGGTATCGTACAGCGAAAGACAAAATGCGATTTATCATTGCTTAATATATGTGAAATTTAAATTCCTGAGGTAGAGCTATGCAGCAGTTGAAGAAAAAACTACCATACCGCTTTTTGCAGCGCAGTATATTTTTGACACTGACCATGATCGGTGCGATTGTGCTATATGTTGCAGAAGCACCTGCAATAGTTGCTTCTGCACCAGAAAAACAACACCAAACCTTACAGTATCAGGCTGTTCCTATCGACGTCAGCATCAACGGCGATGGACAATACAGTTTTGTAGGAGATGTTGCCGTACAGGTACATGAGTCCTTTACGGAAGTCCGCATTTCAGAGCCTTTTCTGGTAGGATATTCCGTATCTTCTATGAATCAGGAGGGAATCTGGATCCTAGATAAAGAAAGCAGAGAAAGCCTGATTCATGCATTGACACAGGCGGAGGCCAAATTAACGGAAGCAAACCATATTGAACTGGCTGATCAAATTGCAGAAGCCTTGTGCTATGTGATGGCTGCCGATCCATACAGACAGGCAAGCACATAAACAATCCTTTCAGCCAACACACAGGGCGGATGGAAGGGTTACACGCAGCCGATATACAATGGCAACTCTACACAAAAAAACACTTGAGTTTCATCTAAATTGTCGATTGAATATTTACCGCTTTGCTGGTAGTATAATTACAGTATCGGATTGTTACTTGGAAACAAGGCAAGACCGATTTATTAATACTGCGGATTGTTACTCCTGCAAGGCATGACCGGTTGAGACAGCGCAAGGTGCTGTTGGGTTTCCTTGGGGAGTTTTCTTTTTGTAAAAAGGGGGTGACGTATGCGGGCGATACGAAAGATCAACAACAATGTAGCAATCTGTGTGGATGGCTCTGGTTCTGAATTGATCGCTATGGGCAGAGGAATTGGATTTGGACAGCTGCCACGGGAATTGTCGCTCAAAGAGATCGAACGGACATTCTACGATGTCGATAAGCAATATATTGACACCATCCGTGATCTGCCGACCGATGTGATCGAGTTTTCGGCAGGTATTATCGACATTGCACGCAATGAACTTCCCTATGAACTGGGTCCGAATGCATTTTTGCTTCTGGCGGATCACATTTCCTTTCTTCTGGAACGTCTGCGGCGTAACATCCATGTCAAGATGCCGCTGACCTATGATGTACAGCAAATGTACCCGGCGGAATATCGTATTGCACGATATACGCTCGGGCGGATCAATAAGACGTTCTCGGTGGACTGCCCGCAGAACGAAGCGGTCGGCATTGCCATTAACCTACTCAATGCAAGGGTGTCGGAGGACGAGGTGCAGACGCCGTCCGCGGCGCTGGCCGCGCAGTATGAGACCATGCTCGAGGATATCACTGAGATTGTGGAAGAGCATTTTCACATCATTGTCGACCGGAATTCCTTTAATTTTAGTCGGTATGCGACCCATTTGCAGTACTTATTCCAACGCATCACGCAGAATGCCACGATCCAAAGCGATAATCTTTCGCTGTATCGCGGTTTGCGGGAAGAATTCCCGCAGGTAGCGGCCTGTGTGGATAAGGTGGATATACACTTGCAGCAGCGTTGGCATTGCACATTATCCGAAGAAGAACGATTATACCTGATGCTACATATCAACAGAATTTGTACCAAGGAAGGACTGTAACCGAAAAATCGGGCATGACCTCCGGGTGCGGGGCAGCTTTGCTGCGCCCTGCCCCGGAGGTTTTTTGTTCCACCCGCTGCGGTGCGCGCCTGCGGCTGGTGGACATAATCGCAACCACAATCCGAATCAAAAGGAGAGAAATAATATGAATCACAAGCAAACGGCACAGCAGATCGTGCAAATGATCGGTGGAGAAGACAATGTCAACATGTATACCCATTGCGTCACACGGCTGCGGTTTATCCTGAAGGATAAGAGTCTGGTCGATGAAGCAGGCATCAAGGCGATCGATGGTATTCTTGGTGTTGTAGATCGAGGCGGTCAGTTCCAGATTGTCATTGGCGGCGAAGTAGAGCGCGTGTTTAACGAATTACCGGCGTTCCTGCCGCACGTTGCACAGGACAAACCGCTATCGGATGATGCCCCTAAGAATCAGACGGCATCGGTAGCTGCAACGGAAGAAAAGAAATCCCCATTTCAAGCGGTGATGAGCTACATTTCGGCCAGCATAGCGCCGACGATTGTCGTGATTGTCGCTTGCGGACTGCTCAATGCAATTCTTGCGATTGCGGTACAGCTTGGTTTGGATCCGGAAAGTAGCACGGTCGTCACACTGCGCTCATTCACACAGATCGGCTTTACATATCTGCCGGTGTGGTTGGCGGTATCCGCGGCACGCTACCTGAAGACGGATAGCTTTATCGCAGCATTTTTATCCGTATCCTGCATTGTCGTGTTCAGCAACCTCGAGGGTGTCACACTGTTCGGCCTGACCGTGCCGACTGTAAATTACGGCAGCGCGATCGTACCGGTTTTGCTAATGGTCCCTGTTCTGTCGGTATTGGACCGTTTTCTGGCAAAGCATTTGCATAAAAACCTCACTTATATGTTCAAACCGCTGCTGTGCTCGGTCATCATGCTTCCTCTGATCCTGTTTGTGTTCGGTCCTGTTGGTGCATTGGTAGGTACGGCGTTGGTAAACTTCTGCCTGTTCCTGATGGACTTTGGACCGCTGTCCATGGCGGCGCTGGCAGCGCTCCATCCGATCACGGTTATTTTCGGCATGCACTCGCTGTTTACCCCGATCTTGGTCAACGAACTGGCTTCTTACGGTGTAACGTATGTGCTGTGCCGTGCCCTGGCAGCTAATTTTGCCATGGCGGGTGCGGCGTTGGGCGTCGGCCTGCGTGCAAAGAAGGCGCAGAATAAGAGCCTTGGCATCTCTGCTTCGATTACCGCGCTGCTTGCTGCAACCGAGCCTGCGCTGTACGGTGTGCTGATCCCGTTTAAGCGTCCGTTGATCGCGGCATGTGCGGCAGCGGGGGTTGCAGGCATCGCAGTCGGTGTGTTTCAAGTGCATGCCTATTCGATGGGCTCGTTCAACCTGTTTACGCTGGCTTACACCATTGGCGGTGATACCATGACCAACTTCTATATCGCTTGCGGCTGTGCAGCACTTGCATTTGTGCTTGGTGTGGTATTCGCATGGCTGTTCGGCATCAAGGAAGAGGATTGACCGGGAGAAAGGAGAACATAGCATGGCATTTCGCAGAGATTTTCTGTGGGGAGGCGCAACGGCAGCCAACCAATATGAAGGCGGCTTTTCTGAGGGCGGCAAGGGCGTTTCCAACTCAGATGTGCTGACCAGCGGGTCGAGCAGCACGCCGCGCGGCGCAACTTACCGCTTGCTGGACGGTTCGGTGCATCGTTCGGCCGGTATTTCCATGCGGGATGTGCCGCCGGAGGCAATCTTTCAGGTGTCAGACGGTTGGTATTATCCCTCGCATCGGGCGGTTGACTTTTATCACCGCTTTGAGCAGGATATTGACCTATATGCTGAGCTTGGGTGCAAGGTGTACCGCATGTCGATTTCATGGACGCGCATTTATCCAACCGGCTTTGAAGAGGAGCCGAACGAGGCAGGTCTGGCATTTTATGACCGGGTGTTCGATGCGCTGTTGGAGCGGGGCATTGAACCGATGGTCACGCTGCACCATTTCGAGGTGCCGCTGGAACTGACCAACCGCTGGGGCGCATGGGAGGACCGCCGCACGATCGACTGCTTCCTCAAATTCTGCCGCACAGTGTTTACACGCTACCGCGATAAGGTGAAATACTGGATCACTTTCAACGAGATCAACAATATTTATTTCGGCTTTCTGGCTGCCGGCATCCGTAAAGACGATCTTCAGACCGTCATGCAGGCGGCGCATCATCAGTTGGTTGCCTCAGCGCTGGCGGTCAGGCTGGGGCATGAAATCCGGCCGGACTGCCGCATCGGTTGTATGCTGGCCGCATCCCGCACAACGGTCTACCCGCTGACCTGCCATCCTGCCGATGTCTGCGCCGCATGGGAGCAGGCAAGCCGCCAGTATTTTTTCACCGACGTGCAGTGCCGCGGCTATTATCCTAGTCATCAGCTGCGCTATCTGGAGCGCGAGGGCATTCAGCTGCAGATCGGGCCAGAGGATGCGCAGATCCTGCGGGAAGGGACAGTAGATTATATCTCGATGAGCTATTACCGCAGCATGGTGGCTTCGGCGGATTTGAGCGAGGGCGGCGCACAGGATCCGCTGCGGTTGGGTAAAATCAATCCGTATTTGGAAGCGACTGCATGGGGCATCGCACTCGACCCGATGGGATTCCGCATCACGCTGCATAATCTGTATGACCGCTATCAGCTGCCGCTCATGGTGGTGGAGAACGGTGTGGGCGCGGTGGATAAGGTCGCGCCGGACAGTAAGATCCACGATGACTACCGCGTAGCCTTTTTTCAGGCGCACATCAAAGCGATGAAGGATGCCGTTGAACTGGATGGCGTAGATGTGATGGGATACACGACTTGGGCGCCGATCGACATCGTTTCGGCCGGTACGGGCGAGATGCGCAAACGGTATGGCTTTGTCTATGTCGATATGGATGATCAGGGTAACGGTACGCTGGAGCGTCGCAAAAAGGACAGCTTTATCTGGTATCAGCGCGTGATCGCCACGAATGGCGAAGATCTGGGTGCGGGTCCGGCGTTAGATTATCCGCGCACAGGCGCGCGCAAAACACAGAAGAAAACGCTGGCGGTGGTTACGCAGCCGGCGGAAGGCACCGTAATTTGATGAGGAGGTAATTTTGATGTTTTCCCTGTTTCAGAAAAAAGAAAAGAAAGAACCTGCGGCAGTGAATGAGCTGCGCGCTTTTGTATCCGGTCGTGTCATGCCGATCACTGAGGTAAACGATCCGGTATTCGCTGGCAAGGTGCTGGGCGATGGACTGGCTATTGAGCCGGAGGACGATACGATTTATGCGCCTTGCGATGGCGTGGTTTCGAGCGTGGCGGCTGATACGCGGCATGCTGTCGGATTGACGCTGTCGAACGGAGCAGAGTTACTGTTGCATGAGGGCATCGATACGGTTTCGATGAACGGCGACGGTTTCACTATGTTTGTCAAGGAAGGCGATGTTGTGCGCGCGGGTGACAAACTGCTGCACTTCGATCCGGTCAAAATCGCGCAAGCAGGCTGCGAAAAAACTTGTATCATGGTACTGACCAATGGAGACGAATTTCCGCAGGCCGTGATGTACACAGGCATGCAGGCGCAGCAGGGACAGAGTGTTATTCTGACCTTTTGAAGCGATGCAAAACAATACAAAAAAGGCATGAAAAATGATGTGTAATAGGTATTAGACATAAAATGTGCCGTGCGATAAAATGTAGGTGTCAGAAAGGACACCTACATTTTATATTTGAAAGAGAGGAGAGACAATATGAAAAAACATAAACGAATATTTGTACTGCTTTTGGCGGTCATGATGATGCTTAGCATGTACAGTATTGCGGGTGCGGCAGTTGAAGATACCGGCTTTGCTGATGTGGAAGCAAGTGCGTGGTATGCGCAGGATGTACAATATTGTCGCGATAATGGTTTGATGAACGGAACGGATGCGGCGGTTTTTTCACCGAATGCGACGATGAGCCGTGCAATGCTTGCCACCGTGCTATATCGTATAGCTGGCAGCCCAGACGTCACAGGAACAGATACATTCCTTGATACAGAGAATAACCAGTGGTATTCGGATGCCATCTTGTGGGCATCACAGAGGGACATTGTTGGCGGGTATGATGATGGTCGTTTTGGACCGGATGATCCGGTGCTTCGCGAGCAGATTGCGGCGCTTCTATGGAGATACGCTGGGCGACCGACTCCCGAAGCAAGCATTGATTTTGCGGATGAAGCAGAGATCTCTCTTTGGGCACAAGACGCCGTAGATTGGGCGCGAGTCAATGGATATATCAACGGTGATGAGGCAAACCGATTTCAGCCGATAAACCAAGCCACCCGCGCTGAGGTTTCCGCTATTTTAGCACGGTATGATCGCGCGTTGCAGGATGAGGAGGAGCAGACACCCGAGCCCACGCCGCAAGGGAACGCGACACTGATTGCTTATTTCTCTGCAACCGGCAATACCGAACGCATTGCACGGCAGTTAGAAGGTGTTTTGGATGCCGATCTATATGAAATAACACCGGAAATACCCTATACGAGCGCTGATCTGGATTATAGTAATAGCGGCTGTCGTGCAAATCAGGAGCAGAATGATCCAACCGCACGTCCTGCGATTGCCGGTGGTGTGCAGGATATGAGGGATTATGATGTGATGTTCCTTGGTTATCCGATTTGGTGGGGGCAGGCACCAAAAATCATTTCTACGTTTTTAGAGAGATATGACTTCGCAGGCAAAACCATTGTGCCGTTTTGTACGTCCGGTTCGAGCGGTATCGGGTCCAGCGCTGATAATTTACACGGATTGGCAGCTGATGCAGACTGGCTGGACGGTCAGCGGTTTAGTGGAACCGCATCAACAGACGAAGTGACCGCGTGGGTTGATAGGTTAAATCTGCCGATACAGACGGAGACTGCAGCGTAGGAGGTGCGCGTGCGTCTTACTTTCGACGGTGGAGAAGCGGTTGTTGTACTGGAGAATAATGAAACAGCAATGGATTTTCTGGCCATGCTACCCGCTACCTTCACGTTTGAAGATTACGCGGGAAGTGAGAAGATCAGCTATCTTCCGCGTGTGCTGTCTACTGCAGATGCACCGGACAGCTATGATCCGCAGATTAGCAATGTGACGCTTTATGCGCCGTGGGGCAATCTTGCCATTTTCTATGGTGAAGCCGACCGTTCTTCTGGGTTGGTTCCTATGGGATATGCGGAGACTGGCATAGAACTTCTTGCGGCCATGGATGGTGATTTTTCTGTCTCGGTCAAACCCATAGAATGAGTTACGCCGAGCGCTTCTATAATAGAAACGTGGCCCAGCGACAAAAAGCCTTATTCCAAAACGGACAAATGTCCGTGAGGAATAAGGCTTTTTGCTGTTAAGGTCGGCATCTTTTACATGCCACATACCCTTGCTCAATCAGTGTCTCACGCGAGCCGGTGTAATTTTCCCGGTTGGATGGCTTGATGTCCTTGACGCTGGAGCAGCTCGGCCGATGAAACTTGCGCGTGTTGTGATTGATCACATAGCTTGGTTTCTTCTCAGACGGTGCTTGCTCGGTCGGCTCAGGAGGAGCTGTGTCTGCCAATGCGCTTTCCCCGGTGGCATAGTCGATCTGCACGCCGGGCTGGACGTTGAAGGCATAGACGCAGAAGCAAATTCCCGCACTGCTGTCCTCAACCGAGTAGCCTTCCATGAGAACACCGCTCGCAAGCAGGTTATCGCCCTCGAAAATAGGCGTCGCACGATAGAGCACATGATTGCCAGTCTGCTGCACATAGTCCGCGACCTGATTTTCAAACGGCAGCATCCCATCAATGTTCAGATACCGTGTACCGGTAATTAAGTTGCGCTCATTCGCATTTTCCGCGGTCAGCTGATATCCGATTAGGTGACAGCGATTATACAGATATTTGCCGTCTACGCAGTCGTATTTGATCAAATGCCAGCCGCTGGGCTTGACCTGCCCAATACTGCAGCGCTCCTCGGTCGGCATGAGATCCTGCCCTACGCAGACAAACGCAGTGCTGCAGCGTCCCAGCTCATCCAGTGGACTGTAAGTTTCAAAGGATTTGTCGGTAATCTCGTCATCGGAAAAAAATGGGACATTGCCGTTGATGGTTACATAAGCATCCCCGGCGTACTCCGGTATCTGTGAAAGATTAAAGAAACCTTGCTGTGAATCGTCAACTTCAACAGAATTATTCGGAAGCTGCGCAGTTTGCTGTGTTGCCAATGGCGGAGCAGCAGACTGAGCGAAATCATTGGTTCCGCAGCCTGTCAGCAGAGCAAGGCAGAGCAGCAGGGTAAGCGGTAATTCGCATAGTTTTCGTCTCATATTCGAACGCTGTTTGTGTTCACAAAATGTCACAACCATATTTATCAATCCCCATATAGTGATTATATTCACTATATAGTGAAGAGACAAGCCCCATATAATAAATTGGGGTGATATAATGCCGATTTCCTTCCAGCCTATGAGGGAATATATGGAGAAAAATCATATTTCGTTCTATCGCCTGGCCAATGCTGGGATTGATGCTCAGACATTACAGAGAATCCGACATAATAAGCCAGTGACAACTGACACCCTTGGAAGGTTGTGCTTTATTATGAATTGCCAACCGAGTGATTTGATTGAGTACTATCGGGACGACAGCGATGCTCCTAAATAAACACCTTCAACACATAAGCCCCTCAGTTTTTTCATCTGGAGGGCTATGTTTTTTCTGTTTAGACCGAATGACGGGATGCTGTTTTACTTCCTCCTAAGCTTTTTCGTTGGGAGAACTACCCACTGTGATGATACCATCGACACCATCTTGCAAATTCCAGATAGTGGCCGGTATGGTCGCTTTTCGGCCAGTACGCTGGAATGGTGCTGCCTGTGTCCGGCCATCAACTCATAGCAGATCTTTGTTTCAGGCAGGCAATCGCCGGTACCAGTACCTAAGATCGACCATAGCTATGGGTCATGTATTCACCGCCGTTTCCCGCGATTGCTCACTGGGTCAAGCATAGTGTCGCAGCCCCGTTCCAGAATCGTGCTAAAAATGACCTTTGCCGTGTAAACCAGCGTGTTGCGCATCGCGGGCTTCTCGTTTTCGCGCAGCTTGGCCAGAGCGCAGTCCAGCACCTCCCAGTTCAGACGCCAAAGCGTCTCCCGCACCTGTAGCTGCGGATAGGTACACGGACCGATCGTCAGCTCGCCGCAGTAGTACAGCCATGTAATTGCGTCGCGCAGTACGGTCTGCTCCTCCGGCTCAAACAGGTCAAACTCGCAGCGCCGAATCAGGTGATCCAGCTCCGCCCGTTCGCGCGCGCGTTCGACCGTCGTACTCCTCTCCGTATCACTTTTCTCTTTCTTACTCTTCTCTTTCTTACTTGTGTGCGGTTTTGGCAGGTCTAGAACTGCAGTTTCGGCACTTCTTGCACTGCCGTTTTGGCAGGTCAAGACCTGCGGATTAGGCATATCAAGAACTGTAATATCGGCAGGTCTTACAGACGCATCCTCGCCCGCATCCGGCTGTCCTTTGGGCATTGCAGGCTGTTCGACTGCCGGCTTCGCTGCATCAGGCGTCTCGTTATCCCCTTCCAGAACTGCAGTTTCTGCAGGTCTTGGCGCAGGGCAAAATGGCGCACAGTCATAGGCGTAAGCGACTTTTTCATTCAACTGCACCTCGGCCAAAAAGATGCGGTTCGGCATACCGCGGCCTTGCCGCTGTTCCCATAGCAGATGCTTTTGCGCCAGTTCCTTAAAGCAGGCGATCGCCTTGCGGTAGGAAACTTGCATCTCCCGTGCCAGATCTTCCCGCGTATAGATGACATAAATCTCGCCGTGCCGGTTGACCCAGCCGTTGCGGCGGGACAGTTGAAAGCGGTTGAGCAAGAACGTGTAAGCCACCTTGCTCTCCAGTGCCAAGCCGCTGTACTGCGGGTCGGAAAAAAGCCAGCGCGGCATCTGCATGTGGAAATAGGAAATGGCGTCGGTCAGCTTCATCAGTGTGAAAGCCGGGCGTGCTTCATGGTTTTGTTTCATAAGGCAGTGTCTCCTTTCCGGATTTGGTCAGCCATGCTTCCAGCATTGGTCAGTTTTCAAGGTCGATGGAAAAAGCGGCTTCGGTTTATGTGACGGTTCCGGCAGCAGAGCAGTTGTCTGCTTACCAGATCGCGGCGAGGGCAAACGGATACCAGTTTGCTGCCCTGTTCCCAGACGCAGGGCAAATGCCGGTAAACTCTCCCCGTTTGCAGAATGCTTGGGCGCGGCTCATCAACGGGCGAATGTCGGCAAAACCGCCCCGTACGCGAATAACTGGCAAGCCGCAACCGGGCTCATGCGGGCGACCATGTCTTGCGCTCGTCGACCAGACCGGTGAGCGGCATCGGCTGTGTGATCTGGGCTGCCCCTTGCAGAATTACCGCCCATACTCATAACAGATCGCGGTAATCAGTTTTTCATTTTTACGCTTTTCTGAACTTTCAAGGTGGGAAAATGGCAATATTCGTTTTGATCTGTAAGAAATTAACCTTTCCGCTGGGCGGTAAAATTGTATGTAGACCGGGCGGTATTACCGCCCAGTCTTAGCGCCTGTTTTACCGCCCACTGATCGGCTAAATCGGCGCGTTATACGCCTCTGAATACCTTTGTTTTGCCCGCGGGCATCGCTCCGCGCCATGTGGTCAAGACTGCAAAAGGGCGACAGTAAAGCGTCCCTTGCCCATCCAACAATCAGAAAACTGCTAACAAAAAGCCATATACTCTTGTGTGCAACTGCTAACAAAACTGCTAACATATACTGCTTGCAGTAGACGACAGTGCTTGCGGATGCTGCACAGTAACGTAAAAAATCCCCGGCCTTTTCGTTCATAACCATCAGTTTTTTGCACTTTTTACACGGAGTGCAAAAATCCCTAACGGCTACGAACCAAAAGGTCGGGGGTTCGAATCCCTTCTGGCGTACCAAGAAAAGCGGTTATTTCGTAAGAAATAACCGCTTTTCGCTATTTCTGATGCTGCTGGACCATTAACCGAAAAAGTGATGACCGGGGTTTTGCGGATAATGGAAGAGGGTTCGCTTGCACCAGATTGTCAAACGGCGCGCGAAAAAATGCGGTAGATAATACTAATATACTTGTGATTTCTGTCGAAAATAGATTCATCGGCCGAACGAAAATGCTTCAGATGAATATTGGGAGCGGTATTGGAGCGGGTCTCATGAACCATGAGATGCTGGATATCATGATTTTCTGAACATTCAGTGCATGATTTCTTCAATTCAAAGCTCTTGATTCTTTCATATGAAGTGCAAATCGCCATTGCCGAAGTTTGTTCCGCCGCTGATCGGGGAAAGTGAAATGCTTCGGCGGAATATTGAGCAGGAAAAAGCGCGGATGCAGCTTCTGCTGTCAGGGATTGTGAGGGTTTCCATATGAACAAAGTTTTTTATGATGAAGTGGCGTATGTTTTTCGGGATGTTTGGGTAGATAGTGCAGAGCATCTTTTTCACGAAATTGCTTGGGACTGTCTGGAAAAGGAAGGATATACCACTTATTCCGATGATAAAATGTATGCTATGATCCATGTATATGCATATGTCATTCAAATGCTGTGTGAAGAATTTTTTGATCGGGCGTATGATGAAACATGTGCATATGATTATGAGACGCCCGATGAAGAGCCGTTGACAGATGCTGCCATTGGTTGGCTTTATCGGGACGTATTGAGTAAAAGCAATGCTGATAATATGGATGAGCATTTTTCCTCCAGTGCGCGAGAAATGTTAGTAGCTTTAATGCATGAATTGCGTTATACCGTTGCCGATGTGATTTTTGACCAGCTTGGAAAACAGCTTGTGGGAACGCTCCTTCACTTTTCTGTATCCGGGGCACCTTTGCAGGAGGATGAGGAGGAGTTACCGGCGGATTTCCAGACCAAGGAAGAGCTGCTTGATTATTGCAAACAGGTTGGATTTGTGTTGGAAGATGTGTTGACCTATGAGAATGCGATGCGGGCCTGGAACTGGCTTGACAGCCATTCTTGTGCGTTGGATGAATAGACGGCAAACATGAAGAAAAATATCAAGCGGCATTTGCACGATGATATTGCTGCTTTGAAACCAATCTGTGACGAAAAGCGTCCTATGTGTTAGGACGCTTTTGTTTGTGATCAGCAGCGCATTCCGGTTGTCATGCTGTGACTGATATGTTATTATGGGAGCAGAATGAAATTCGGGAGGCTGCCTGCTCAAGGAGTGCGGCAGCAAGCAGAAAGGGGATAAAAACCATGCTGCAAGGTGTGATTTTTGATATGGATGGGCTGTTATTCGACTCAGAGCGTATTTGGGACACGCTTTGGCCCGAGTGTTGTCGGCGAATGCATCTGCCGTTGCCGCCGGAAGAATTTTATGCGGGAGGCCGCGGCATGTCGGGAAAAGTGTATGCGGATTATGTGCAGGGATATTTTCCGCAGGCAGATGCCGCGCAAGTCGTCGCGCTGTTCATGCGGCTGGGGGAGGAGCGCTTTGCCAAGCCGGTGCCGCTTAAACCCGGCGCACGCGAGCTGCTGCATTTTCTTGGGGAACGAAATATTCCTTGTGGCATAGCCAGCTCCAGTTCGCGCAAACTGATCGAGGGTAACCTGAGAAACGCAGGCATGACTGAGTGTTTTCGCGTGGTTGTGAGCGGGCAGGACGTGACGCGCACCAAGCCGGATCCGGCTATTTTTTTGCTGACTGCGGAGCGGCTCGGTGTGGATATTCGGCATTGTCTGGTGTTGGAGGACAGTCTCAATGGTGTGCGCGCTGGCTACGCGGCCGGCGCGGTGACGATCATGGTGCCCGATATGGTCCCGCCGAATGACGAAGTTGCTAAGTTGTATACTTGCTGCTGCAAGGATTTGCTTGAAGTCAAGGACCTGCTCGAGCAGGATAAGCTCACTATATAGAAATGGTAAAATATTTTAAAAATGCCGTTCATGTACCTATGCGACGGGTGATAAAACCGACAGATTGTAGCGCCTGTTTTCTCGTTGATAGATAGTGGAAGCGACAGGATTCGACATAGATCGAATCCTGTCGCTTTTTTGTATCTAAGCGCGGTTGCATAGGAGGCTTGGAATATCATTGACTCGATGAGCGAGGACATCATTCGGGAATACCCGGACCTGTTTGACATCACCAAAATCGTCAGCAAGTATATCGAGCGGTAGAACGGCCTGCCGATTCAGGAGGCGGAGGACGCAATCGCAAAGGGCGCCGGCGAGATCGACTATGTCATCAACATTACTGGGGTCAAGAGCGGTAAGTGGGAGTATGTCGAGGACGAGATGCGCCGCATCGTCGATGTTTGCAGCAAACACGATAGGCGACATCGTGGCAACTGCCAAACGGCAGCAAGCAGACAGGACTTTTCATGTATATCCACCTATATCATCAGGAGATTGGTGATCCGATTCCCCTCTGGATTGCCATCCTTCACAAAAAAGCAAGCGATTTCCGAAGAAATCGCTTGCTTTTTGCTTTTTTAGGATTGAAAATTTTGGCGCTGATAGGAGTGTGGATTTTTGTCGGCAGCTTGGTTATCAGTGTATGGACTATCTCTCGATTGTGGAAAAAAGAAAGCAGACGCATCTGTCGTTTACAAAACCATAGAGAAGAGGTCCGCAGCTTTGCCGGAGCATCCCCGCCGACAGTACAAAAACCCGGGCGGCAAGGTGCCGCTCCGGGTTTTTGCACAGAAGAGGGGGGAGGGGGTTATTGAGCCACCAGATTGGGCAGCCAGTGGACAATGCCCGGGAACACGGTGACCAGTATAACCACAAAGATGATAATCAGGATAAAGGGGATAACGCCGCGGTAAATGTCACTGATTTTGACGCTGTCCGGCACAATGCCCTTGATGTAGAACAGTGCAAAACCGAACGGCGGGGTCATGAAGCAGGTCTGCAGCATGACCGCGGTGACAGAAACAATCCACAGTCGGTCAAAACCGAACATATCCATAATCGGCAGGAAGATGGGGAATACGATCATAACGATGCCCAGCCAGTCGATGAACATGCCCATGATAAAGACAATCGCCATCATGATAGCAAATGCGCCCCACTTGCCGATACCTACGCTTGCAATCCAGTTGGCGATGAGCTGGTCGCCATCCAGCGACATGAAGATGCCAGTGAACGCGCTCGCGCCAAACAGGATGATGAAGACCATCGCAGAGGTCTTGGCGGTATCGATCAGCGAATCGTATAACATCTTCCAGCTGAACTGCTTGTAGAAGACCGCCAGAATCAGCGAGAACAGCGCGCCGACGCCTGCGGCCTCGGTCGGGGTTGCCCAGCCGGTGAAGATTGAACCAAGCACGCCGACGATCAGGATGACCGGCGGAATCAGGTTGATGAGCGAGCCGGACACCCGTTCGCGAAGCGGCATGGCGGCCAGCTCCTCGGCCGTCATGGCCGGACCGTAGTCCGGGTGCAGGTGGCAAATGATAAACACATAGATCATGTAGCACAGCGACAGCACCAGACCGGGTACAATCGCCGCAAAGAAGATTTTGCCCACCGACACGTTGGCATACGAGCCCATCGACACCAGCATGATCGACGGCGGGATCAGGATGCCCAGTGAGCCGCCTGCACACACCATGCCGCAGGCCAGGGAGGGCTTATAGCCGCATTTGAGCAGCACCGGAATGGATAGCATGCCCATCGTAACGACAGACGCGCCGACGATGCCGGTCGTGGCGGCGAACACGGTCGAAACCACGATAACTGCCAGGCCCAGACCGCCCTTGAGCGGGCCGAGCAGATAACGGATGGACAGGAATAGTCCGTCTGCGACCTTGGAGTGGGTCAGGAAGTTCGCCATCAGCACAAACATCGGGATAGCGACCATGGAGTAGCTCTGCATCTGGTCGTAAACCTTGGTCATGGCGATGGTGATGCCCGGGCCGCCCCAGGCCAGATAGCCGATAATGACGCCCGCACCGCCCAGCACGAAAGCCAGCTCCTGCCCGGTGACAAGTCCGATGATCATCAGGATGAACAGCGCGCCCAGCATGATCGCGGCCAGCTGCGAGGCATCGACACCCGTTCGGGTGACCAGATCAGTCAATAGCTGCATCATGCCGCGTCGCCTCCTTTCTTGGCGTCGCTGCGAGTCTGCAGTGCCTCAGCGATACCGGTTACCTGCTTGAGCATCTCGGAGATACCCTGCAGGGCCAGCAGCGTCAGGCCGACAAACAGAGCCAGCTTGACCGGCCATGCCGGCGGCGCCCAGACAGAATAGCCGCGCTCGCCCGACAGAAAGGAGCGCAGGAAAAAGCCCCAGCTTTCGGGTACAAGCACAAATACGAACGGCACCATGAAGATCACATAGGTGATCAGGTGCAGGATGTGCTGCGTCAGCGGCTTGAGCCGCGCATACAGTACGTCGACCGCGACAAAGGCTTTTTTCTGGAAGCCGTAGGCGCAGACCATGATGATATAGCAGCCGAAGGTCATGCAGATGACATCCATCGTCCAGATCTGCGGGCTGTGGAACAGACGCCGCAGGATAACCTCGATTACGATGACCGCGAGAATGACCAGAACCGCGAACGAAGATATCCGTCCGATCCAGTCATTGACGAGGTCGATCACGCTGCTGATGCGTTTGATCACTTTCATATTTTACACCTCATCTTGCTGTGCTCCGTGGGGGGGGGGGGGGGGGGGGGGGGGGGGGGGGGGGGGGGGGGGGGGGGGGGGGGGGGGGGGGGGGGGGGGGGGGG
>NZ_CAXTXI010000020.1:0-15482 GCF_964248325.1 Agathobaculum sp. Marseille-P7918
TGCATCGTAGCAGTCAACAAGGCTGACTCCGCTCCGATCTTCGACGTTGCCGACTACGGCATCTGCGGCGACCTGTTTAAGGTTGTTCCGATGATGATCGACGCTATCAAGGCGGCACAGGCTTCCAAGTAAGTCCACGCCTGAGACAATCGGATTTTGCGCTGAAATTCATATAAAAGCGAGCCTGCCCATTTGGACAGGCTCGTTTTGCATATATCACATGTGTGTGCAGAAAATAGGAACAAAGCAAAACGCCTGAAAGCGACAGAAGCGCTTTCAGGCGTTATTGTGTTCCGGTGAACCGGATTTTTTGGGGTATTTCGCTTCTATGCTAAACAATTAGCCCTGCGAAATAGCGCCTACCGGGCAGGTACCTGCGCAGCTGCCGCAGTCGATGCAAGCGTCCGGATTGATCTCGTACTTGCCGTCGCCCTCAGAAATAGCGCCTACCGGGCACTCGCCCGCGCAAGAACCACAGCTGATGCAAGCGTCGCTAATAACATATGCCATTGGTATTGCACCTCCATTTGAATTTACACATTTATTGTAACACAAGAATGAGAAAAAGCAATAAAAAGCAGCGGTTAGCAATAGTTAACTTTTGGCGGAAGAAAGTAAAGGTCACAAAATAAAAAACAATGAAAAAAAGAGATTGAATTAGAAATAAAGAGAAAACAATGGATTTTTATTTAATACATCCGCCAAATGGTCAGAAATGGTCAGAAAATTCCCTTGCGTTTTGCTGTGAAATCCCCTATAATATAGACAAAGGTCAGGAAAGGTCAGATAAAAGACCAGGACCGAAGGAGGTGTTCACATGAAAATGTCGGATGTCATAGCCGATTTTATCGGCGAGATGCTTTCGTCGGGCGGCGGCGTGGCCGAGGTGCAGCGCAAAAGTCTGGCGGACCGTTTTTCGTGTGTGCCAAGCCAGATCAACTACGTGATTGAAACACGCTTCACGCCGGAACACGGGTATCTGGTCGAAAGTCAGCGCGGCGGCGGCGGATATATCCGCATCGTGCGGCTGATGGACGACAAGCAGCGCACACTGCTGGAGGCAGCCCGTGGTATCGGCGGCAGGCTGACGCAAAACGATGCGGCGCGTCTGACACGCGCGCTGCTATCGGCAGAGCTGCTGACGCAGCGGGAAGCGCAGCTTCTGCTTTCGGCATGCTCGGACGGCGCGCTGGCTGAGGTGGAAAAAACCGACCGCAACCGTCTGCGAGCCGCGATTTTACGATGCGCGGTGATGGGCATTGCCACAGCATGACAACAGTTAACAAAATCACTTGAGGATAGATTCTCGAAAGGAGAAATGACTTATGAAATGCGAGAAATGCGGCAAGAATGAAGCGACGATGTATTATAAGGAAACCGTAAACGGTGTAACGCGCGAAATGCACCTGTGTGAGGACTGCGCGAAGAAGGAAAACATTGGCGGCGCGTTTGAAAATGCGTTTGCCTCGATGAACCATTTCTGGAGCGACCCGTTCCATTCGTTCCTCGGCGGCAGCTTTGGCAGCCTGTGGAACGACATGCTGGGCGCGCCGACGGCGACGCTGCTCGGTACCGAGCGCAAGTGTCCGACCTGCGGCATGACCGAAAGCGAGCTGCGGCGGACCGGCCGTGTGGGCTGTCCGGATTGCTACAACACATTCTCAGATATCTTGAATCCGTATGTCGAAAAGATTCACGGTGCAACGCAGCACATTGGTGCGGCCCCGGCTGCCGAACAGCCCAAGGCTGACCCGATCGAAACACTGCGTGCACAGCTGAAAACCGCAGTTGAAAACGAAGAATATGAGCAGGCTGCGCGCCTGCGTGATGAGATTCGCAGAATGGAGGGCGAGCAAAAATGAGCATGTTTGAAATTCATGGCGGTTTTACCGGCCTTGCGGCAACCAGCCGCGTGCGGCTTGCCCGTAACCTGAAGGGTTATCCCTTCCGTTTGACCGAAGCACAACACAAGGAGATCGCGGACAAAGTGTTCGCGGCCTTGCAGAATAATCCGACCGTTGGGCCGGAATTTGAGAAAAAGCAAATCATCCCACGCTCGACCGAGGCTTCTCAGCTGGTCGAAGAGCATCTGATTTCGCCCGAGCTGGCGCAGAACGGCGGCTGGCTGATTGTTTCGAAGGACGGCGGCGTGTCCATCATGGTGGGCGAAGAGGACCATCTGCGCTTGCAGGTGATTGGCACCGGCCTGTGTCCGAAGGAATGTCTGGAAACGGCTAACCGCATCGCGGCGCTGATCGAAGGCGAGCTGCCCTTCGCCTACGACAAGCGGCTGGGCTATTTGACCGCATGCCCGACCAATATCGGTACCGGCCTGCGGGCTTCTATCATGCTACATCTGCCCATGCTGACCGCAACGGGCGAGATTGGCCGGATAACCGGCTATGCCGGCAGCCGTGGCTGCGCAGTGCGCGGCGCCTACGGCGAAGGCTCCAAGGCGGTCGGCGGCTTCTATCAGATATCCAATCAGGTTACGCTGGGCGCTTCGGCGGCTGAGCTGACCGATAGGCTGGTTGAGACCGCAACCACCATCATTGACGCAGAAAAGAAGGCCCGTGAGCAGGTGCGCAGCCAGAACGAAGCCGGTCTGCGCGACCGCATCTACCGCGCGGCAGGCACGCTGCGTTCCGCTTATCTGATTGACACCGGCGAGGCTGTACAGTGCATCTCGGATGTGCTGGTCGGCCTGCAAATGGGCTTGCTGTCGGGCGTAGAGCCGCAGAAGCTATATGAACTTGAGCAGCGCATCCGTCCGGCGATGCTGAACGGCGCGCCGCAGGAGCGCGACTGCAAGCGTGCAGAATTGCTGCGCGCGGCAGCCAAAGATTTGATTTTAGAATAACCGAACTTCGACTTTTCCCTTTCGGAAAGGAGTGTTGACCTATGTTTTATCAGAACCGTTTTACCGAGCGTGCGCAGCAGGCACTGACCAAGGCGCAGGAGGCCGCTGCATCGTTTGGACATAGCTATATCGGCTCGGAGCATCTGCTGCTCGGCTTGTTGCGTGAAGAGGGCGGCCCGGCGGCCAAGGCATTGGCTGCCTGCGGCGTGACCGACGACGCGCTGGTGAAGCAGATTGAAGAGCTGTCCGGCCGCGGCACGCCCGACAGCACCGCTCCGCAGGGCATGACCCCGCGCACCAAGCGCATCATTGAGCTGTCCATCCAGTCCGCCGCCCAGATGGGGACGAACTACGTCGGCACCGAACATTTGCTGCTCGGCCTGCTGCGCGAGGGACAGAACGTCGCGCTGACCGCGCTGGCTAACCTCAAGGTTACCCCGCAGATGGTGGCCGAAAAGCTCAGCGAAGTGCTGGGCGGCGTGCAGCAGGGCGAAGGCCCCGGCGCTGCCGGTGCATCCGGCAAGTCGGGCGACGCGCTCGAGCAGTTCGGCCGCGACCTGACTGCCGCTGCCCGCGAGGGCAAGCTCGACCCGGTTATCGGCCGCAGCAAGGAAATTCAGCGGGTCATTCAGATTCTGTCCCGCCGTACCAAGAACAACCCTGCACTGATCGGCGACCCCGGCGTCGGCAAGACCGCTGTGGTCGAAGGACTGGCGCAGAAGATTGTCGCGGGCGATGTCCCGGAGACGCTGAAGGACAAGCGCGTCGTATCGCTTGACCTGACCGGCATGATCGCGGGTACCAAGTACCGCGGCGAGTTCGAAGAGCGCATCAAAAAGGTCATCGAAGAGCTGACCGCAAACAAGGATACCATTCTGTTCATTGATGAAATGCATATGCTGATGGGCGCAGGCGCTGCTGAGGGAGCGGCAGATGCTGCGAACATTTTGAAGCCCGCCCTGTCCCGCGGCGAAGTGCAGGTCATCGGTGCAACCACGCTGGATGAATACCGCAAGAACATCGAAAAGGACGCAGCGCTCGAGCGTCGTTTCCAGCCCGTTCAGATTGACGAGCCGAGTCCGGAGGACGCAGTCGAAATCCTCAAGGGCCTGCGTGACCGCTACGAAGCACATCACCGCATCAAGATTCCGGATGAAGCCATCGAAGCTGCCGTCAAGCTGTCTGTGCGCTATGTAACCGGTCGTTTCCTGCCGGATAAGGCAATCGACGTTATCGACGAAGCCTGCTCGCGGGTTCGCCTGTCCACGCTGACCACACCGCCCGACCTCAAGCAGATGGAGGACGAAATCACCGCCATCGCCGCGAAGAAGGAAGAGGCTGTCAAGGGGCAGGACTACGAGAACGCCGCCAAGCTGCGCGATGAAGAGAAGAACAAGCGCGAAGCGCTCGAAGCGCGCCGCAAGGAGTGGTCTGAGCAGCAGACCAAGACTCACGGCGCGGTAACTGAGGACGACATCGCGGCTGTCATTTCGGGCTGGACCGGCATCCCGGTTGCCCAGATGACCGAGGACGAGGGTCAGCGTCTGCTGCACCTCGAGGATACGCTGCATCAGCGTGTCATCGGCCAGAATGAGGCCGTCACCGCGGTCGCCAAGGCGATTCGCCGCGGCCGTGTCGGCCTGCGCGACCCCAAGCGTCCGATTGGTTCGTTCCTGTTCCTTGGCCCGACCGGCGTAGGCAAGACCGAGCTGTCCAAGGCGCTGGCAGAAGCGATGTTCGGTGACGAAAACGCCATGATCCGCATTGATATGTCGGAATACATGGAAAAGCATGCGGTGTCCCGCATGATCGGTTCGCCTCCGGGATATGTCGGCTACGATGAGGGCGGTCAGCTGTCCGAAAAGGTACGCCGCCATCCGTATTCGGTCGTCCTGTTCGATGAGATCGAAAAGGCGCACCCGGATGTGTTCAACATCCTGCTGCAAATCCTTGAGGACGGCGTACTGACCGACGGTCAGGGCCGCCACGTGGATTTCAAGAATACCATTATCATCATGACCTCCAACATCGGCGCGCAGAAGATTACGGGCAACGCCCGCAAGTCGCTGGGCTTTGCTGAGGGCGGAGAAGATACGGCCGAGCGCACCTTTGAGCAGATCAAGGAGGACGTACTGAGCGAGCTGAAAAATGTGGTACGTCCGGAATTCCTCAACCGTATCGACGACATCATTGTGTTCAACCGTCTGAGCGAGGACGAGATTGCCCAGATTGCGGACGGTATGCTGCGCAAGGTTGCCGAGCGTATGCAGGAAATGGGTATCACCATGGACTGGACCGACGAGGCCAAGAAGCACCTTGCCAAGGCTGGTTTCGACCCGATTTACGGTGCGCGCCCGCTGCGCCGCGCGGTGACGAACGAAGTCGAGGATCTGGTTGCCGAGCAGTCGCTCGAAGGCAAAATCAAGTCCGGCGATCATGTGACGCTGGATGCCGAGGACGACAAGCTGACGCTCCGGTCTGCTGCTGCGGAAGAGCCGCAGGCATAAAAACGCCCATACACTTCCCATTCTTATATACAACACCCAAATGGACGACGCCCCCGACGCTGTTACGGCATCGGGGGCGTTGTCATGCGCGCAAAAAAGGCCTTGCAACGGCGGAAAAACAGAAACTGGGAAACGTCGTTAAAAAAACGTAAAGAAAACGATGGAATTTCGTGCTAAATAACAAAAACTTTTGCGGTAAGACCCTGCAAATCAGGGGGAATTGAACATTGAAAACCCGCGAAATCCAGGAGTATAATATGTCGTAAAAACAATTTGAAGGCGCGTACGCACGCATGGCGTCGCGCGGGAAAGGGGAAAGAAAATGAATACCATGCAAATTCTTTCCGTCGTGGTCTTTTTGATCGTTATGCTTGCGATTGTATCGGAAAAGGTACATCGTACCGTGGCGGCGGTAGCAGGCGGAGTTGTGCTAATCTTCCTGCATGTGCTGACGGTGGATGATGCGGTCAGCTACATTGACTTCAGCACGATCGGCGTTTTGATTGGTATGATGCTGTTTGTCGCTGTGGTACGTAACTCCGGTCTGTTTGAGTATGTGGCGATCAAGGCGGCAAAAATCGCGGGGGGCAACCCGTGGAAGATCATGCTGCTGTTTGTCATTCTCACGGCGGTGCTGTCGGCCTTCCTGGACAACGTGACTACGGTCCTGCTGGTCGGCCCGATGACGATTGCGATCACCGGTATTCTGGGGCTTAATCCGGTGCCATTCCTGTTCACACAGATTCTGGCCTCCAACATCGGCGGCACGGCGACCCTCATCGGTGACCCCCCGAACATCATGATCGGTTCGCAGGCCGGACTGAGCTTTGTGGACTTTGTGCTCAATACCGGCGTGGCGGTTGTCTTTATCATGATTGCGGTCTGCCTGTGCTTCTACTTCCTGTACGGACGCAAGATGGTTGTAGAGCCGGACAAGATGGCAGCAGTTATGCAGCTGGACGAGCAGAAGTCGATCAAAGATCATGCGCTGCTGGTCAAGAGCGTGGTTATGATCGTTCTGGTTGTGCTGGGCTTTGTTTTCCATAGCTCGATCGGCGTAGACTCTTGCGCAATTGCGCTGGCAAGTGCTACAATAATGTTGTTGATCGGTAAGCAGGATACGGAAGAAATCGTGCTCGGTGTAGAATGGTCAACCATTTTGTTCTTCACCGGCCTGTTTGTTGTAGTCGGTGGTATGGTGCAGACCGGCGTCATCACTGCGCTGGGCAATGCACTGGTTTCGGTAACGGGCGGCAACACGATACTGCTGATGGTGCTCATTCTGTGGGGGTCGGCTCTGTTTTCGTCCTTCCTGGATAACATCCCGTTCGTGGCGACCATGATCCCGCTGATTCTGGCAATGCAGGCCGAAGGCATGGAGGTTACACCGCTGTGGTGGGCGCTGTCGCTGGGCGCATGTCTGGGCGGCAACGGTACGCTTATCGGCGCATCGGCCAACGTGGTGCTTTCGGGTATTTCAGCCAAGCACGGCCATCCGATCACCTTTATGCGGTATCTCCGTGTGGGCTTCCCGATGATGATTCTGACGGTTGCTATTTCTACCGTTTACCTGCTGGTTCGCTTTCATTGATGCATGACAGGGGAAGAAAGAAGGAAATCATATGATAACGAGCAGTTTTTCCGGTGATATCATCAATGTATCACTGCGTCAGATCGGCGCTACCTCCATCAAGGAAGTGCGCAACGGGATTATGTATATTGCCAAATTCCAGCTGGATGACGAGATTTGCGTGACGTATGTGTTCAACGTGACCAAGCGCGATAAGTATTACTTGCAGCGCGTCGAGCCGTATCCCATCTCCTATGGGGATTTTGAGGGCGAGGGCGAAGTGGTGGAATTCATCACGCGCGACATTCGCAAGTTCCGCAACGCGATGCAGTCGCACAATTTCCCCAAGTTCCTCCAGACCGCCAATGTGATGGTGCAGCTGTCGCATGCGATTGAGCTGCTGTTCCTGGAGCGCAATGTGTCGGCGGAGGATATGGAGGGCCTGCAGCACTGCTTGACGGCGGGCATCGAGAAAATCAAGGAAATCCGGGAGCATTCGCCCAAGGTGGAACAATAAAACAGAAAGATGCGTTGAAAGACGCCTTGCAGGGCAGCAGTCTGCAAGGCGTCTTTTTTGCATACAGTACGAAAGGCGTGGTGCAGCTGCTTGTGTGGCTGTTTGCAAAAAAGTATAAAAAAGCAAAAAAATAGTCAAAAAAGTGCAAGAGGTGTATCTTATCACCAAAAAAAGAGAATGCTTTTTGTGTAAAACAACGGCCGTATTTTTCAAGAACGCACTGGCTGAATTAGAAAAAAGTTGTATAATGGTAGATATTCTGTTATTACAATGAGAGGGGCGGTATCGCTGTGTCATATGATTTTCTTCTGACGATTGCGATCGTCATGCTGTTCACCAAAATCTTCGGTCTGACCTCGGAACGGGTACACATGCCGCAGGTCGTCGGTGCGTTGGTGGCTGGTGTGCTGGTAGGACCGAGCTGCCTTGCGTGGGTAGGAGAAACGGATTTTCTGGTGAAAGCCGCAGAGATCGGCGTCATTATTCTGATGTTCAATGCGGGTCTGGACACGGATTTGGAGGAGCTTAAAACCACCGGCTTTGCGTCCTTTATTATTGCGGTCATCGGCGTGCTGGTGCCGCTCGCGGGCGGCATGGGATGCTACCTGATTTTCAGAAGTGAGCCGGCAGACCCCATGAACATGCTGAAAGCAGCCTTTATCGGCGTGGTGCTGACCGCAACCTCGGTATCCATCACGGTGGAAACGCTGCGCGAGATGGGAAAGTTGAAAAGCAAGGTCGGCACGGCGATATTGGGTGCGGCGGTGATTGACGACATTCTCGGTATTGTGGTGCTGACGGTGCTGACTGCGTTCACCGACCCGTCGGTCAAGCCGCTTCTGGTGTTCGGACGGATTTTCGCGTTCTTTATCTTTGTCCTTGTGGTCGGATTTGTGATGCACAAGGCGTTTATCAAGATGGAGCAGCGGTGGCATAAGCATCGGCGCATTGCTATCTACGCGCTGGTGTTTGCCTTTTTGATGAGCTATGTTGCGGAGACGCTCTTTGGCATCGCTGATATTACGGGTGCGTATTTTGCCGGTATCGTTATGTGCAATCTGACGGCCACACGCGACTATGTGGCCAGCAAAACCAATGTGCTGGGCTATATGCTGTTTTCACCGCTGTTCTTTGCGTCGATTGGTATCAAAACCAATCTGGACGGCTTGACGGGTGAGTTGGTGCTGTTTGCGGTGGTGCTGACGATTGTGGCCATCCTGTCTAAAATCATCGGCTGCGGTTTGGGTGCGCGGATGATGGGCTTCCAGATGTATGACGCTATTTCCATTGGTCTTGGCATGGTCTCCCGCGGTGAGGTCGCGCTGATTGTGGCGCAGAAGGGAGAGCAGGCGGGACTTATCAACGCTGAGATGTTCCCGGCAATCGTATTGGTGGTTATTGTTACCACGCTGGTCACGCCGATTCTGCTGAAATTCGGCATGAAACGCCAGACGCCTGCCAATACCGAGTTTTCTGCGCGGGAGGCGGAACAAATGCCCAAGGCGAGCCGGTATTGACCGACACAAGAAAGAATGCTGCTTTCAACAGACAGCCCTTTCCGACGTTACAGTCCGGAAAGGGCTGTTTTCATACCGTGTAGGTTTGTCAAACATATTGGACAGTGAACTCTGCAGGAGAAAGCCAGCCAAGAGGCCTCATAGGGAAGTTGTTGGAGCGGCGATTATGGGCAGCGAGCTGCTTGGCAAAATCGTTCAGCGAGTAAAAGCTGTGGCAGGAGTAAAAGCGTTTCTGATCCTCCCGGTGGCTGCGCTCCACTTTGCCATTGTGGCGGGGTGTGTAGGGGCGTATCAGTTTGTGCTGAATGCCCAGGCTGACAGCAGCGGCCTCAAATAGAGTGGGCAAGCCTTTCTTGCTGTTGGAGAAGCGGTTGGTGAACTCAAAGCCATTGTCTGTTTGGACACATTCCACCCGGATACCTCGGCGAGCGTACCACTTGAACAACTTTTTCAAAAAATCAGCAGAAGAAAAGGTGTTTTGCTCAGAATAGGCAGCCAGGAATCGCAGGCGGGAAAACTCATCAATTGCGGTGTACTGGAACAGCCGCAGCTCCGGGTCAGTGATACATCTGCGGGGTACTACCTTCACATCCACCTGGACTCGCTGGCCGGGATAGGTCATCTGCTCGTAAGGCTTTGGTTTATACACTTTTTTCTTCGAAGCAGCAGGAAACAGCCCAAGTTTGCGCATGACTCGGAACAGGCTCTCCGGGCGGCGGGTATAGCCTCGCAGCCGCAGCCGGTGCCACAGCTCCACCATGCCGAGGTTGGGATTGCGGCGGCGCATATCCCGAATTAGCTTCAGTTCTGTCTCCGTATGCTGATTTGGATGGCTATGGGGACGTCTGGACTGACAGGCCAGGGATTCCACCGTGCCATCCCATCGAGCCTTCCAGAAGTAGATGTACGACCGACTCTTGTTGTACTTCCGGCTGGCACGGCTCACACCGTATTTCTCTGCGTACTTCATTAGAGATTGCCGATACGCCATGTCCTGTGTTATACTCTTGCTCATGAAGGATATGGACTCCTCTCGTCAAGTTAAGTGTCGCAACTCAACTTTAACCGATGTGGCCCTATCCTTCATCCCTTTTTTATTCAACTGTCCAAGATGTATTGTACTCCTACATCCGGAAGGGGCTGTTTTCATACCGTTACTTGAAGAGCAGAGCGGTATGTGGTATACTAATTTCGTATGTCAAAGACCTCTGGAGGGAGCAGAATGAAACAAACGAAGATATTGCCGGTTCTGGCGGTTGTGCTGTGTTTGCCCGGTGTGGTGGTGCGCGCGCTGCATATGCTGAACGGCTTTGATATTGGAACGGGCCTGCCTGCGGCGGGCGACGCATGGGTGTGGTATTTTGCCGCACTGCTGGTGGCGGCTGCGGTGGTATACGCGGTGCTGAGCATACCGCTGCGCGCAGCAAATAACCTGCCGTTTGAACAGCTGCTGGGTACGCAAAGCGTGGGTTTCCGCATGGCGGCAGTGATTTCCGGTCTGCTGCTTCTGGTTGGCGGCGTGGGGTATCTCTATCTGACGATGACGACCGGCGAAGAGGACGCTGCGGGTTGGGCCAAGGCGCTGGAAATCGTATATGCAGCGGTTACCGTCCTGTGCGGTGTGTGTGCCATCGGACTGGCCAAAGCACAGAGCAGTGAAATGACCGAGCAGTCCGCCAAGCTGACGCTGGTGCCGCTGCTGTGGAGCTGCCTGCATTTGCTCGTCAATTACCGCATGACCTGCGTGGACCCAAAGCTGGCTTCTTTTGCGTTCGGCCTTGTGGCGGACGTGATTCTGGTGCTGGCGTTTTACAATTTGGCGTGCCTGTTGTATGGCAAGCCGCATCCGGCGTGGCTGGCTTTTTTCAGCGCGGTGACAACGACCATGGCGGTGTCCGATATGGGCGGCTACGGCCTTTCCCGTCTGATGGGTGTGACAACGCCTGAATGGTCGGAGAAAATGGTGCTGCGCGGCTGTCTGTCGGTGGCGGCCTGCATTTTGCTGGCGGCGGAGCTGTTTGTATTATGCCGCGACCATAGCACCGCAGACATATCGGAATAAATAAGTGGAAAGGAAGAACTGCATGCTGTTTCTTTGTTATCCCAAGTGCTCGACCTGTCAGAAGGCCAGAAAGTGGCTGGAAGAGCAGGGAATTTCGTTTGACGAGCGCGATATCAAGCAGAACAACCCGACGGAAGAAGAGCTGCGGACGTGGTATGCGCGCAGCGGCTTGCCGCTCAAGCGGTTTTTCAACACCAGCGGCTTGCAGTATAAGGCGTTGGGGCTGAAGGACAAGCTGCCGGGCATGAGCGAGGAGGAGCAGTTGGCGCTGCTTGCAACCGACGGCATGCTGGTCAAGCGGCCCTTGCTGGTGGATGATAATTTTGTGCTGACGGGCTTTAAGCAGACGGAATGGGAGCAGACGCTGAAAAAGGATTGACAAAGTAAAAAACAGATGGTATAATAATTCTTGCTTATCGGGCAAGATACGGAGCGGTATCGAAGTGGTCATAACGAGGCGGTCTTGAAAACCGTTTGCCCGAAAGGGCGCGTGGGTTCGAATCCCACCCGCTCCGCCAAAAATTAACGGAGCAAAAGGTGGGGGGATTCGAAAGGCGGCTCTTAGCAACATGCCGGTGGCATGTTGTAACCGCCGTGGCTTTTTCCGCAGAAAAAGGAATCCCACCCGCTCCGCCATTTTTTCTTGGCGAAGCTACTACTTGACATGGAGACGTACCCAAGCTGGTGAAGGGGCTCCCCTGCTAAGGGAGTAGGTCGGGAAACCGGCGCGAGAGTTCAAATCTCTCCGTCTCCGCCAAAAAACGCACTCTTCTTTTGAAGAGTGCGTTTTTTATTTAAAGTAGCAGAGAATTATCATAACGTTATATTTTTTTGACATAAATGATCGCGATTTTGGTTTCTTTATTGGAATAACGGTCTGCAAACTGTTGAAGATCATCTATGGATAGTGTAAGCATACTTAGGGAGAATTTGTACTTGGTTTGAATTGTGTGGGTCGCAAAGTAATTTGTTGAAAGAAAGTACTGCTGATGTGGTAATGATCGTATTGTTCAGGACTCTTTTAAATCGAGATTCGCGTAGCTGTCTAAATCTAGTGCGACGGCTTCATTGCTTGGGCCTGAATGTTTTGTCGCTTGCAATATGATTGAAATCCGATATAATGAAGGAGGAAAACAATGCTCTGTCTGAAAGAGTAGCTACAAAAGACAATACAAGCAACATATAGTACGAAATATTGTACGAAACGGAGGCGACTGCTATGATTTATACCGTAACCCTCAATCCCTCGCTGGACTATCTGGTGTGTACGGACGCGCTGCGGCCGGGCAAGCTGTGCCGCACGAACGGCGAAACACTGCATCCGGGCGGCAAGGGCGTCAATGTATCGCTGGTCTGTGCGGCGCTGGGGCTGCCTACGCGGGCGCTCGGCTTTATCGCCGGACGGACCGGCGCGTTGTTCGCGTCACTGCTTGCGGAGACCGGCGTGGAATATGATTTCTGTCATTTGGACGAGGGTATGACGCGCATCAATGTCAAGGTGTGCGCGGGGGAGCAGACCGAGCTGAATGGCGCCGGTCCACAAATCACTGCTGAAGCGCTGGCGCGGCTGGCAGAAACGCTGGATACGCTGGGCGAGGACGACTGGCTGGTGCTGTCCGGATCGGTGCCTGCGGGCGTACCGGCGGACATTTATGCCAGACTGCTGGAGCGTGTACATAAAAACGGCGTTCGGACGGTGCTCGACACTTCGGGCGATGCCCTGAAGAATGCGCTGCCATGCGCGCCGGACCTCATCAAGCCCAATCAGGACGAGCTGGACGCGCTGGTCGGCGGCGCGCCGCACAATCCGGCCGGTATCGCGGCCTGCGCGCGAGAATTGCAGGCGGCCGGTGCAAAGGATATCCTGATCTCCTGCGGCGCGCAGGGGGCGGTGCTCGTACCCGTGGAGGGGCAGGCGCTGTATTTGGAGGCAACACCGGGTGATGAGGTGGTGCAGCCGGTCGGTTCAGGCGACTCGATGACTGCAGGGTGGCTGTATGCGCACACGAATGGCCTGTCTGCGGCCGAGACACTGCGTTATGCGGTGGCGACAGGAAGCGCAGCGGCGTTTTCCGCGTGGCTGCCTGACCGCGCCAAGATTGAAGCGACGCTTGCCAAAACGGGCATGCCGCGGTCGATTTGAGCAAAAGTGTGCTGGCGCATGCAAGTATGGCGCGGCTGCGGATTATACTAAAGAGAAGCATGAGAAAGGTATGGATATGTTATGAGCGTAACGACCCGTGTTTGGATCGCGGGTGCAGGCGGACGACTGGGCTCCGCACTGTGCCATCGATTTGACCGCAATACGGAATGCAAGTTGGTGACCAGCGATCGGGATGTGCCGGTGGAGGATGGCAAGCAGGTGGGACGGTTTGCAGATCTCAACCATCCGGATGTGATTATCAACTGCGCAGGGCTAACCGACGTGCGCCGCTGCGAGGAGTGTCCGGAAGAGGCCTACAAAATCAACGCGCTCGGCGCGCGCAATCTGGCGGTGGCGGCGCGGCGCATCGACGCGAAGCTGATTCAGATTTCAACTGATGATGTGTTTGACGGCACGGCTGGCGCGGCGCTCTGCGAATTTGACGATGCGCACCCGGTCACCATGTACGGTAAAAGCAAATACGCGGGCGAAAAGCTGGTGCGTGAGCTGACGGATAAGCATGTGATCGTGCGTTCGTCTTGGCTGTACGGCGCGGGGACGTATGATTTTGTCGATCAGGTGCTGGAGACAGCGGCGCGCGGCGAGGCTGTGCGGCTGCCGGGGGATGAGATTTCCTCTCCGACCTCGGCTGACGCGCTGGCGGGCTTCATCGAATACCTGATTACCGCGCGTGAATATGGCCTGTATCACGCCTCGTGCGAGGGGATGTGCTCGCGTGCGGAGTTCGCGCATGAGATTCTGCGACTGAGCGGCTATTCGCATGTGCCGGTGGAGTCGACGGCAGCGGGCGAGACGTTGCGTCCACGCTTTACGCTGCTGGACAATATGATGATGCGCATTACCGGCATTTATCAGATGCCGGAATGGAAACAGGCATTGGCGGAGTATCTGTCCGGACGGCAGACAGGAGGGCAGGCATGAGCGAAGCGGCAAACAACAAGAAAATCGGCCTGACCACCAAAATCTTTATCGCACTGCTGCTCGGTGCAGTGGTGGGTGCGCTGCTGCACGCTTTTGCAGCGGATATCCCCGCAGTGCAGAATATTCTGGTGGGCGGCGTGTTCTATGTCATCGGACAGGGCTTTATCCGCCTAATGCAGATGCTGGTTGTGCCGCTGGTGTTCTGTTCGCTGGTTTGCGGTGCGGCGGCCATTGGCGACACCAAAACGCTGGGTAAGGTCGGCGTCAAGACGATCGGCTTTTATCTGGTCACAACCATGCTGGCCGTGGCGGTGGCACTGAGCGTGGCATCCATTGTGAATCCGGGACTGGGACTGGATATGTCGCAGGTGCAGACAGCGGAAACCGCAATCAGCGAAAGCTCGATGAGCATGACCGAAACGCTGCTGAATATCATCCCGAAAAACCCGATTGAGGCGCTTGCGACGGGCAACATGCTGCAAATCATTTTGTTTGCACTCATCGTCGGCCTGATTCTGGCAAAACTACAGGATAAGGTGCAGCTGATTACGAACTTTTTCCAGCAGGGCAACGACATCATGATGGAAATGACCATGATGATTATGCGCGCGGCCCCCATCGGCGTATTCTGCCTGATTGCGAAAACTTTTTCCGAGCTGGGCTTTTCCGCGATGGTGCCAATGTTCAAATACATGGGTGCAGTGCTGCTGGCTCTTGTGGTGCAGTGTTTGGGCGTTTACCAGATTTTGCTCAAGCTGTTTACGGGCCTCAATCCGTTCCGGTTTATCCGCAAGTTTGCGCCGGTGATGGGCTTTGCGTTTTCCACAGCGACCTCGAACGCCACCATTCCGCTTTCCATCGAAACGCTGGAGGAAAAAGTCGGCGTATCGCGCCGTATTTCGTCCTTTACCATTCCGCTGGGCGCAACCATGAATATGGATGGCACGTCCATTATGCAGGGCGTGGCGGTCGTGTTTGTCGCGCAGGCGTTTGGCATTGCGCTGACCCCGGCGGACTATCTGACGGTCATCGCCACCGCAACGCTCGCATCGATTGGGACGGCGGGCGTACCCAGCGTGGGCCTCATCACCTTGGCAATGGTGTTTGACTCGGTCGGACTGCCGGTGGCAGGTATCGGCCTGATTATGGGCATCGACCGTATTCTGGACATGGCGCGCACAGCGGTCAATATTACGGGCGACGCAGTCTGCACGACGATTGTAGCGCATCAGGACGGCGCACTGGATAAAAAGGTATTTAACAAAAAATAAAGGGAGAATGGGATGCCTGTAGGTTTGTCAAACATATTGGACAGAGAACTCAAAAGGAGAAAGCCAACCCAGAGGCCTCATGGGAAAGTTGTT
>NZ_CAXTXI010000021.1:0-12204 GCF_964248325.1 Agathobaculum sp. Marseille-P7918
CAGGTCATGGCTAATTAGAGGTAATCAAAAGAGGAAAGGAAAAGCACAATCCAGACGGAACCGGCGATACCGTCAAGAAATATTTGTGAGTTAGCAAGAAACCTGATATAATGGGGGCAAGCGCCCATCCGGGGCAGAAAGGCAGGGAGAAACATGCACATCAGCTACAAACCGCTCTGGCACACATTGATAGAGCGCAACATGAGGAAAGAAGATTTAAGGCTTGCCGCTGGCCTGACCACAAATATGATAGCCAACATGGGAAAAGAAGGGAAACATATCAGCATGGACACACTTGCCCGCATTTGTGAAACACTGGATTGTGGCATTATGGACGTGATTGAGCTGGTCAGTGACAAGCCTTCCACCACAGGAGGGAACGACAATGGAAAAACTGAAAGAAAGAATCACAGAGAACGGCATTGATTATATTCTGGTAGGCGATTACTATATCCCGGACTTGAAGCTGCCGGAAGAAAACCGCCCCATCGGACGCTATGGACGGCTGCACCGGGAATATCTCAAACAGGAACACCCTGCACGGTACAGCTCCCTTATCCTGACCGGGAAATTATGGACATACCTTGCCGACCTGAACGAGCAGGCAGAGGAACGGCTGGACTTAATCATGGAGCAGATGAAGGCCGCAGAGGGAGTGACCAAGGAACTGAAAGCCAGGAACCAGCTTGAATGGGTAGGCCAAATCCAAAAGTTTAGATTTGGCCTAAAATCCAAACTTATATAAAATCCAAACTTTTCTGAAAACAGCTTGATAATTGGGGATTCTTGCCGGAAAAAGTTTGGATTTCATTTCACAAAGCGCAATACTCTAATTATGACAAAATGAGTAAAATATTGCTATTTAGCTCTGTTTCAATCAATTTATTTTCATTTTTGACAAGAGAAGGGCAAAACAAAACCCAAACTTTTCTATCAGAAAATGCCTTGAATAAAGGAGTTACAAAAGAAAGTTTGGATTTCTCCTAAGTTTGGATTTTAGGCCGGATGAACAATATCCGCAGCCGGGCGGAGGAAATCATAAACAGTGAGTTGATTTATTCGTAAGTATGTGATAGAATCATTTCAGACAGCAAACGGGCAGTTATATAGGAGAAATTGCATGAAAAGAAAAGAAACGACAACAAAAGAAGATTTGTTGACTGTTATTAATATATTGGAAAATGCAGGAATAATATATTGGATTGATGGCGGTTGGGGAGTTGATATTTTAGCAGGAAAACAAACAAGATTGCATAGAGATATTGATGTAAATTTTGATGCTAAACATACGGAAAAACTATTAAAGATACTTTTGGAATATGGTTATGAAGTAGATACAGATTGGACACCTGTCAGAATAGAATTGTACAGTGATAAAAATGGGTATTTAGACATTCATCCGTTTGTTTTGAATGAAGATGGTACTTCCAAGCAGGCTGATTTAGAGGGCGGCTGGTATGAATTTGAGAAAGACTATTTTAGTAATGCTATTTTTGAGGGTAGGTCAATCCCGTGTATCTCTCTAAAAGGTCAAAAAATTTTTCATTCAGGTTATGAATTAAGAGATAAGGATAAACATGACATTTCGATTCTTGAAAAGTTACTAAATCAATGAATGAGAATCAGAAAATCATATTTGTGTGCTTGAAAACTGAATCAGAGTTACCAAAATGCCGTTGCATGGATAAAAGCCCAAGCAACGGCATTTCCTTATCTCCGCTTCATCCTGCTCAAAGGAGAATCCTTATATGCCGGAGTTTTCTTCATGATATTTTTCAGAACCGTGCGCTCCTGTTCCGACAGCTTCTCATACCGGATTTGCAGCTGCGTACACATCAGGGCAGTGAACACATCCAGATAGGAACCCGGCACAGCCATTGCCTTTTTTGCGTCTTTGATTAGTTTCATGGCATTGGAGCCGTCCGGCGCACTGTCCGTATCGTCCTTGTGCGCTTCCCTTATGGCATGGAGGATAGCGTCCCAAGTCCGGTGCGTGACCTGACAGAAATAATCTTCTTCCTGTACCTGCATGGTTTCCAACGCCTTTAACGCAGCATCTTCCTCCACCGGCTGATATTGGGAAAGGACTTGCCCCCGCAGCACTTCCAGAAGGCTGTTGAAATTTTGGAAGTGGGCGGTTGCCACACCATCTACATAAATCTCCGTGTCCGTCATCAGGGTAACAAAATCCTCATGTGTGGCAATCTCACATAGCAGCCGGTTGTTGATACGCCCACTTTTCAACAACTCCACCATGCTGTCACTCAAATGCAGCTCCGTAAGTTCCATGCCCGGATGGTTCCGGTTCTCTGTCAGGCAGAGCAGGTAATCTGTTGACACACCGTAAAACTTTGCCAGCTCCACAAGGTTTTTGTGGCTGATTTCCTTGAGTTCGTCATTCTCATAGCTTCCCAAGGCTGATTTGGAAATCCCCGTAACCGCCGCCAGTTCCTCTAATTTTAAATGCCGCTCCGTCCTTAAATCCTTTAACCGCTCCTGAATCGTTATCCCCTGTTTCATGGCTTCCTGCTCCTTCCTGCGGTCTGCTTTGCCGCCATCCCCATTATACCACATATTCATACCGGACGCATTTCCCCCTGACGTTCTTTTCAAATGCACAAAATGAGCTTTTGATTTGCCCGGATTTTCAGAAGTGCAAAATGCACATCTGATTTTTGAACCCATCCGGCAGAAAGCTTTTTCCGCAATCGTGGAATTTTTTAGATTTTGGGCTTCATTCCTGATTTGTGGACATACGGCACAGGGTACAAAAATGTCATATGATATAGGCAGTTCATCGATGGATTATTCCAATCGAATGACCGGCCTGTATGGGATATGCTCCCCGGCGATGTAACGCAACGACTTCCGGCAGGGAAACGGAGGAACTCTGACCGCAACGAGCGTACCAAGGAGAGCGAAACGCCGCCAAAGACGGGGGCAGGAACGACAGCAGAAAGAACCGGCAAAAATGAACACCGAAACGATACCGAAACACAGCAATCTCACAGGGCATAGTCTGCCCTGCCCGTAATACCAAGGGGGATTTTGGGGGCGGCTCTACGGCTGTATTTCCCCTGAAAATCGCCCCGAAACGATACACAAAAAACCACTGCCCGCCCATTCCGGCTGTACCTGCTGAATCGGGCGGTTTTTCTATGAAGGAGGCACTATGCCGAGAATGTCAAAGAAGTTGAAGAAAGAGCTTGCTTTCTTCCTGAACGACCGGGGGCGCAGAAGCTACAACGGACTCTGCCGGAAATGCCAGCATGGGTGCAAGCAGAGTTTCCGGGCTGTCATTATCGACTGCCCCCGCTACCTATCCAAACGAGCCAAAAGGAGGACACAAATCAATGAATTCTGAATTTATGATAGCCAGTACGCCCCTGCCGCCCTGTATGCCGCTCCCAAAGGCAATGCTCCGGCTTCCGATCAGCAACACGGCAAAGGTCATGTACGCCCGCCTGCTGGATGAAATCCTGGCAAGGGGAACCGAGGACAGCAACGGGATTCTGTTTATCCGCTTCCCCGTCATGGAGATAGCGGCGGCGCTCTCCCGAAGCCCCCAGACCTGCAAGCGTTCCCTGAACGAGCTGGAACAGGCCGGGATGATTATGCGTGTCCGTCAGGGAATCGGGGAGGTCAGCCACATCTATATCCTGCTCCCCAGGGAGGACACCTCCCATGAATGAGAAGCTGGAAAAACTGAATCAGGAGATTGAAAAGACCGAAGCAAGGCTGCGGCGGGCGCAGCATAAGGAGAAAATGCTGGAACACCAGATAAAGACCCTGAACCGGAAGGAACGGACGCACCGGCTCTGCACCAGAGGGGCAATGCTGGAAAGCCATCTCCCCCACCCGGAAGCCGTGACGGACGAGCAGGTCAGCACCATCTTAAAAGTATTGTTCCACCGGGGCGATACGAAGCGTCTTGTGGCACAGGTTCTTACCGAAAACCGGAAGGAGGACACGGAATGAAATTTTCAAAAAGCGAGCTGGATATTATCTACCAGTATGCCGCACCAACCAAGGCGGAAACACTTGCGGGCATGAAGGAAATCGTGCCGGTGATAAAGGACTTACTGACCAAGGCAATCGTGGAGAACGCCATCCGAAAACTGGAAAAGATACCGGAGCCAGAGTGCAGCCAGTTTGTCGCCGCCACAAAAGCCCGGTTCCTTGCAGAACGTGACAACTCCATCCGCCAGCGGCTTGCGGCGGCAAAGCTACAGGAGCCGATTATGCAGGGGCATGACCTGTCAGGAAAGGAACGGTTCCATCCGGAAACCCGGCACATGATTACGCTGGAAGTACAGAAAGATTGTTTTGTCGGTTTTAAGGGAGAGCGGTTCCGCTTTTACCTCTCCGATGAAGGCTACCGGAACGCAAAACACAGCGAACAGGAAGGGGAAATCAAGATAAAGAGCCATGCCGCCGTTGTCGCCGGGAAGCTCTATCCTGACAAAAAGCGCAGACAGCAGGAGCGATAAAAAAGCCTGTTCCAGAATCAAAGTGCGCCGGGCGCGTCTTGATTTTTGAAGGGAAGTTTTAACGTGGACGAGCCGGGCGCGTTCTGATTTATGCAGCCTATGGCGCAATCGGTACGACTGATTCCTGACTGCCGGATATTTTGCTTGCAATTTTGGCTTCCAAAGTGTCAAGCTGGAAAACTCCCCTCTGAAAGAGGGCGCATTATCCGAGATTTCCAATTATCCGAGGTAACTCTCAAAGCTGCCGATATGAAAGGCTTTCAAAGAAATTATCTCGGATAATTATTTATGAAAAGAGCAACTGCCATTTCAAAAATTATCAGAGGCAAAGGTGTGATTTACCCAATTATCTCGGATAAGTACAAATCACCCACAATTGAAAGCGGGGTTAATTATCCGAGATAATCGTTTTCAAATGCTGTATTCATCGGATTTAATCAATTTACCTCGGATAAGTTTTTATCTCGGATAATGCGCCCTATCCAAGAACTCGGATAGGGCGCAATTATACACCACTTAGGGAAGTGGTGCATTGCGCCCTGCCGGGAGCGTCCTGCGGACAGCAGATGATTTCCGCAGATTTTCAATCTGCTCCAATCATCACAGGGGAAGCTACCCTTCCCCTGCGCTGGCTCCGCCAGCTACCCCTTTGTGGGCTTGCCGCCGGGAACACCTTGTGCCGCCAGCTATTCCCGGTCAGCAAGTTTTATATCATTCTGCGCTGCTTCTTCCGATGTGGATAGAAAGATGATATACTCAAAGAAAAATTTGAAAAAAACTATTGACCCTCACGGTGCGTAATAGATTAAAGTGTGTATATCAGGAACAGGAGGTTGGCGGCAATGAGGACAGTAAAGGAAATATCAGATTTAACAGGTATCAGCGTGCGCACGCTTCACTACTATGATGAAATCGGTCTTTTGAAGCCGACAGACAAAAGCGAAGCGGGATACCGGCTTTATGACGATAAAGCATTGGAAACATTGCAACAGATTTTGTTTTTCCGTGAGTTTGATATTCCTTTGAAGGAAATCAAAGCGATTATGGCGAACCCGGCTCTTGACAGGAACCAGATTTTACAAATGCAGAGGAAAATGCTGACAGTAAAAAAGGAACGCATGGAGCGTTTGATTGCCAGCATTGACAGTATTTTGAAAGGAGATAATAAAATGGATTTTGCGATTTTTGACAAAAAAGAAGTGGAAGAAATGTTCCGACTGACTTATGAACGTATGCCTGAAAAGATGCGTAAGATTGCCGTAGATGAATTTGGGGGCGTTGATGAGTGGAAAAAGCATTTTATGGAAGTGGTGTCCTCGGAAGATATGCAGAAAAAATATGCAAAGGTTGTGGAGTGGTACGGTGGGAAGGAAGCCTATAAGGCGGCATCCGCCAATCCGTTAGGCAAGGATGTGGTGAAAGGCTATGGCAAACGCATAGAAGCAGTCATGGAAAAGCTTGCCGGGAAGAAAAACTGTCCTACCGATTCTTTTGAAGTAAAGGAACTGGTTGGAGAATACGGCTTTGTGATGAAACAGCTTACGCAGATAAAGGAAGAATCCGGCATGATGAAATATCTTGCATGGTTCCAAAACACAGAGCCGACAAAATCCAAGATAGATAAGCGGTATGGAGAAGGAACGGCGGAATTTATCTCACAGGCAATCGAAACATTCTACGGGGGCGGATTGATGTAAATATAACCAAATATTCCGCCGCCCACCAGCGGTACACCCAAGCAGGAAATCTGAAAAGGTATCCTGCTTTTTCTATGCCCGGAATCCGGGAGAAAGGAGGGCGCATACTTGCCATGCCCGCACTGTAAAATCACAATCATCAAGCGGAGCAACAATGAATCCGCTGTTTCTGCCGCCGCCTACCAGAGCGGCGAGAAACTATTCTCTGAATATGACCAAGAGCAGAAATACTATCCCTACAAGAACGAGGTCACCCACAAAGAAATCATGCTCCCGCCCCATGCACCGCCGGAGTATGCCGACCGCAACACCCTATGGAACTCTGCCGAAGCACAGGAAAAACAATGGAACTCCCAGCTTGCCCGGAGGTTCGTGCTTGCCATCCCAAGGGAAATCCCATCGGAACAGCACGCCGACCTTATCCGTGACTACTGCCGGGATTTTTTTGTTTCTAAAGGCATTATAGCCGATTTTGCCATCCATGACAAAGGGGACGGCAACCCCCACGCCCATATCCTGCTCACCATGCGGGCGATGGACGAAAAAGGGAAATGGCTCCCCAAATGCCGCAAGGTATACGACCTTGACGAAAACGGCGAAAGAATCCGGCTCCCGTCCGGCAGATGGAAAAGCCATAAGGAGAACACCGTGGACTGGAACGACCAGAAATACGCTGAAATCTGGCGGCAGGGATGGGCGGACACGGCCAACCGTTATTTAGAAGCTAATCACCGCCCGGAACGGCTTGACCTGCGCTCCTATGCCCGACAGGGAATTGATAAAATCCCCACCGTCCACATGGGGCCAGCCGCCTGCCAGATGGAGAAGAAAGGAATCCAGACCAACGTTGGCAACCTGAACCGGGACATCAAATCCGCCAACTCCCTCATGCAGTCCATCCGCCAGATGGTGCGCCACTTAAAAGGCTGGATTGCCGATTTAAAAGAGAAAAAAGCCGCTCTGATGGAAGCATTGGAGCAGACGAAGGAACCGGCCATACCGGAGCTGCTCTCACAGTATTTAGAACTGCGGAGCGGACAGCGTGCCGGCTGGACTTCCAGAGGGAAGCTCAAAGGCACAGTTGCCGACTTCAACAAGGTACAGGCGGCAATGGATTTTCTGCGGGAAAAAGGAATCTCCACCGTAGAAAGCCTTGACACCCGGCTGGACGAAATCAGCCAGACCGCCGTTTCTGTCATGGAGGGCGTGAAAAAAAGCAAGAAGCGTATCAAAGCCATCGACACCATGCTGTCCTACATTGACAAATACGAAGCCAACAAGCCAGTCCATAAGGAGTACGCCGCCATCGGCTGGAAGAAGAAAAAAGAGCAGTTTGCGGAGAGCCACCGGGAGGAACTGGACGCTTACAATGCCGCCATCCGGTATTTGAAAGCCAGCCTGAAAGGCAATACCTACTCCCGCAAAGATTTGGAAGCGGAACGGGAACAGCTTGCTTCTGCCCTGCCGGAACAGGGGGAGGAGCTGGAAGCGGTGCAGGCAGATGTAAAAGTTCTGCGGGATGTGCGCCGCTGGCTCAATCAGGTATTGCCGTCCGAGCAGTACCGCCAGACCGCCGAGCCGGGGAAGAAGCCGTCCGTTCAGGAGAACCTGAAAGGACGGCAGGAACGCATCCGGCAGGAGCAGGCAGGGAAACAGAAGCCGCCCCGGACACAGAAACAACAGAATATGGAACTTTAAACAGGCACTTGTTTTGTGATTGGAAATCGCTGGCAGGTGCTTTTTCATTTTGAACAAGATGGATTTACAGACAACGTGAACGACATTGTGCCGCCCACGTTGGGATTATCAGGAGGAAACGCCTATTGAACGTATTTGAAGCCGTGAAGCAGTCCGTCACCACAAGGCAGGCTGCGGAGCGTTATGGAATAAAAGTAAACCGGAACGGGATGTGTGTCTGCCCGTTCCACAACGACAAGAACCCAAGCATGAAGGTTGACCGCCGCTTTTACTGTTTCGGCTGCGGAGCCACCGGGGACGTGATAGACTTCGTTTCCCGGCTCCACGGTATCGGCAGCAAAGAAGCCGCCCTCATGCTGGCGCGGGACTTCTCCATCCCCTATGAGGACGGAAGGAACGCAAGGAAGCAGCCCATCCGGCCACGCTTACGGAGGGAAAGCGAAGAACAGAAATTTAAGCGCATGGAGCGGCACTGTTTCCGGGTGTTGTCTGACTATTACCATCTCCTGCGCCGCTGGAAGGAGGAACACGCCCCACGACAGCCGGATGAAGCATGGAATCCCCGGTTTGTGGAAGCCCTGCAGAACATGAGCCGGGTGGAATACCTGATGGACGTACTTCTATCGGGGGAACTTCCAGAGCGGGCAGCCCTTATCACAGGACACGGAAAGGAAGTGAGGAACCTTGAAAGGCGAATGGCAGAACTTACCGCCAGAGATACGGCAGGAACTAAAGAACATGGCAGAAAACACCGAGCCGCCCCGGAGCGTTGAAGACGTCAAAGCCTTGCTGGAAACCACCGAAAAAGGCGGCTTCCGAAACAGCATCCGCAACTGCCTGACCGTGTTCCAGTGCGACCCGCTCCTGTCCGGGGCGGTTGCTTATAACCTTCTGACCGACCGCACCGACATTTTAAAACCTATCGGCTGCAAAAGAACCCCGGACAGCCCCATGACCGACACCGATATGAAATATATCCGGCTGTATCTGGAAGAAACCTACGGCCTGACAAGCGAAAAGAAGATACAGGACGCCGCCGACCTTGCCGCCCATCAGAACAGCTATCACCCCGTCCGGGAGTATTTAAACAGCCTGACATGGGACGGAACCGAACGGATACGCTCCTGCCTGCGGCACTTTCTGGGAGCCAGTGAGGACGATTACACTTACCAATCCCTGCGCCTGTTCTTATTGGGAGCCATCCACCGGGCATTTTCCCCCGGCTGCAAGTTTGAAGTCATGCTCTGCCTTGTGGGAGGTCAGGGAGCCGGGAAGTCCACCTTCTTCCGTCTGCTGGCAGTCAAAGACGAGTGGTTTTCGGACGATTTGCGGAAGCTGGACGATGATAACGTATACCGCAAGCTACAAGGTCACTGGATAATCGAGATGTCGGAGATGATTGCCACGGCAAACGCCAAGAGCATAGAGGAAATCAAGTCATTTTTGAGCCGCCAGAAGGAAGTCTACAAGATACCTTACGAAACCCACCCGGCAGACCGCCCAAGGCAGTGCGTGTTCGGCGGCACGTCCAACGCCCTTGACTTCCTGCCCCTTGACCGCTCCGGCAACCGCCGCTTTATCCCCATACAGGTATGCCCGGAACAGGCGGAAACACACATTTTAGAGGACGAAGCCACTTCCAGAGCCTATTTAAACCAAGTATGGGCGGAAGCGATGGAGATTTACAGAAGCGGCAGATGGAAGCTGACATTCAGCCCGGAAATGGTGCGCTATCTAAAAGAACACCAGCGGGACTTTATGCCGGAGGACACCAAAGCCGGGATGATTCAGGCTTTCCTTGACAGCTGCCCCGGCGATACCGTCTGCTCCAAACAGCTTTACAAAGAAGCCTTAAACCACGCTTTTGACGAGCCGAAACAATGGGAGATACGGGAAATCAACGAGATAATGAACCAGTGCATCACCGGCTGGAAGTATTTCTCCAACCCCCGTATGTTTGCCGGATATGGCAGACAGAAAGGATGGGAACGGGAGCAGCCGACAACGGACACCGGCAACGGGGCGGGAAAAACCCCGGAGGGATTTACGCCGGTGCCGGAACAGATGGAACTTCCATTTTGAAAAAATCCGGTAAATGACAGCCCGTTGCACACTTCGTTGCTATCCCGTTGCCGGGTCGGTTGCCGGGGAAAATCCCGTAACTGTCGGCTTTTCTCCCCTTTAACAACCAAAGCAACAGAAAAATAAAAGAAAAAGTATAAAATAACCCAACTGCCAGACAAGGATTAGTTCCAAGGTTTTTTGAAGCCCGTTGCCGGACTTCGTTGCCGACCTTCCCTGTCTGGCTGTTTTCATGTATGGAGGACAAATGCCTATGGCGAAAAATAAAACAGAGATTCATGTCACCACAGTATTTGACGGCGAACTGGACGCTACGGACGTTTTCGTGAGCCTTATCGCACAGAAACACACCAGAAAAATAGATAAAGAATATCTTGCTAAAACACAAGAAATGAAGTATAATAAGGGTGAGGTTCCAAGTGACCGTGTTCCGTCTGGATTGTGCGGGTAAACGGTTATGATGAACGGATTCAATTATGATGTGATTGACACAGCACTTGCCAGGGGATTCCGGGCAGCGATTTATTGCAGGCTCTCAAAAGATGATGACCTTGACGGCACAAGTGCAAGTATCGAAAACCAGCGGGATATGCTGGAAAAGTTCTGCGAAAAGCAGGGATGGGAGGTTGTGGCAGTCTATCAGGACGATGGCTTTACCGGCTTGAATATGGAACGCCCCGACCTGAAACGGATGTTGAAAGCCATCGAGCGGAAACAAGTAAACCTTGTGATTACAAAGGATTTATCGAGGTTAGGAAGGAACTACTTGCAGACCGGGCAGCTTATCGAGGACTTCTTCCCAAGGAACGGTGTGCGCTACATCGCCATGAATGACGGTATCGACACCATGCGGGACAACAACGACATTGCGCCCTTTAAAAATATCCTGAATGAAATGTACAGCAAGGATATTTCCAAGAAAGTCCATTCTTCCTATGTGCTGAAGGCGCAGAAAGGCCAGTTCACCGGCTGTATCGCCCCGTTTGGCTACAAGAAAGACCCGGAGGACAAGAACCACCTTCTTATTGACGGGGAAACCGCCCCGGTTGTCCGGCTGATTTTCGGGTATGCGCTGGACGGCCACGGCCCCAACTACATCCGGCGCAGGCTGGAGGAAGAAAAGCACCCCTGCCCGACATGGTGGAACCGGAAGCGGGGACACCGGAACATCCGCACCAAATGGGAAAAGAAAGACCCGGAAAACGGGCGGTACGTCTGGGACTTCTCCGTGATTAAGGAAATCCTGATGAACCCCGTCTACACCGGCGCAATCGCTTCCCAAAAGACCGAGTACCGCTTTAAAATCGGCACTATCCGGGACAAGAAGCCGGAGGACTGGATTGTGGTGGAGGGGACGCATGAGCCGCTGGTGGACAAAAAGGACTTTGCGATTGTGCAGGAAAAACTGAAATCCCGCCAGCGACCGGGCAGGTCCGGGGAAATCAACCTCTTTGCAGGGCTGATAAAATGCGGGGAGTGCGGAAAGGCTCTCACCATCCGCACCACGCATGAGAAGTTCCCGAAGCGGATTTTCTCCTGCAAGACCTATAATGCCTATGGGAAGCAGCACTGCACACAGCACCGGGTTGAGTTTGACACGCTCTATTCCCTTGTGCTGAACAAAATCCGGGAGTGCGCCGCCGCTGCCCTGACAGACAGTGAAGCAGTAGCCGGACGGCTGACCGATACCTGCCATGCCAGGCAGAAAGACCAGCGGGAAGCGATGGAGCGCACCCTTGCCAAAGACGAAGAACGGATTGAAGTGCTGGAAAAGATGGTATTGCGGCTCTATGAGGATATGGTAGCCGGACGAATCACAGAAGAAAACTTCAATCTCCTGCTGGAAAAGACACAGAAGGAACAGGCGGAATTAAAAGCCAAGGCTGAGGAAGGCCGGAAACGCCTTGCCGATGAAATCCGGCTTGCCGTGGACGCAAGGCAGTGGGTGGAATCCATACAGGAATACCGGGACATCACCGAGCTGGACGCTTCCACCTTAAACCGCCTGATGAAAGAAATCGTTGTCCATGAAACCATAGACAGCGACAAAACAAGACACATTTCTATCGAAATTCATTTTAATCTCAAACCCATACCGGAAGTGGAGCAGGTCACAGGCTGACCGCTCCCCTGCTCCGGGGGGATTCTTTAAAAACTCCATATATATTTCTTGACGTGCCGCCGCCCGCCAGAAAGCTGTATTGTTCCTACTAATTGGGGATAACACAGCTCATGGC
>NZ_CAXTXI010000022.1:2500-4793 GCF_964248325.1 Agathobaculum sp. Marseille-P7918
AAGTACCCCGGGAGGGGAGTGAAACAGAACCTGAAACCTTGTGCTTACAAGCACCGAGAGCACGTTAAAGTGTGATCGGGTACTTTTTGTAGAACGGTCCGGCGAGTTAATGTTTGCAGCGAGGTTAAGGAACTGGAGTTCCGGAGCCGTAGCGAGAGCGAGTCTGAATAGGGCGCATGAAGTTGCAGGCATTAGACCCGAAACCGGGTGACCTATCCATGAGCAGGCTGAAGCGGTGGTAAGACACCGTGGAGGGCCGCACCCACGTCTGTTGAAAAAGCCGGGGATGACTTGTGGATAGCGGAGAAATTCCAATCGAACTCGGAGATAGCTGGTTCTCCCCGAAATAGCTTTAGGGCTAGCGTTATTTTAGATTACCGGAGGTAAAGCACTGAATGGGCTAGGGGCCGCGAGGTTACCGAACCCTATCAAACTCTGAATGCCGGATAATTGATGAATAGCAGTCAGACTACGTGAGATAAGTCTCGTGGTCAAAAGGGAAACAGCCCAGATCTACAGCTAAGGTCCCAAATTCATGCTAAGTGGAAAATGATGTGAAACTGCGAAGACAACCAGGATGTTGGCTTAGAAGCAGCCACTCATTCAAAGAGTGCGTAATAGCTCACTGGTCGAGTGGTTTTGCGCAGAAAATGTAACGGGGCTAAGCATGAAACCGAAGCTTAGGCATTGTACTTTGTACATTGGGTAGGGGAGCGTCGTATGCGGGGCGAAGTCAGAGCGGAAGCACTGGTGGACTTCATACGAGTGAGAATGCCGGAATAAGTAGCGAGAATTATGTGAGAATCATAATGGCCGAAAATCTAAGGTTTCTTGGGGAAGGTTCGTCCGCCCAAGGTTAGTCGGGAGCTAAGGCGAGGCCGAAAGGCGTAGTCGATGCACATACGGTAGAAATTCCGTAACCACCGAACTTTAAGCATAAGGGACGCTTTCTTTAAGGTGAACCCGGGCGATGGTTGCCCCGGGCGAAAGGGACCGAAATATAGTAGGGAAGTCACTGGCGAGAGAGACGAGAAAAGCTTATGTGTATACTAAGGTGCCCGTACCGCAAACCGACACAGGTAGATGGGATGAGTATTCTAAGGCCAACGGGAGAAGGGTTGTTAAGGAACTCGGCAAATTGGCCCCGTAACTTCGGGATAAGGGGCGCCTGCGAGAGCAGGCCGCAGTGAAAAGGCCCAAGCGACTGTTTAGCAAAAACACAGCTCTCTGCTAAATCGAAAGATGACGTATAGGGGGTGACGCCTGCCCGGTGCTGGAAGGTTAAGGGGAGTGCTTAGCGCAAGCGAAGGTGCGAACTTAAGCCCCAGTAAACGGCGGCCGTAACTATAACGGTCCTAAGGTAGCGAAATTCCTTGTCAGGTAAGTTCTGACCCGCACGAATGGCGTAACGATTTGGGCACTGTCTCAACAGCCCGCCCGGCGAAATTGTAGTACCGGTGAAGATGCCGGTTTCCCGCAACTAGACGGAAAGACCCCATGGAGCTTCACTGTAGCTTGATATTGGATCTCGGTATTCCATGTACAGGATAGGTGGGAGGCTTGGAAGCAAGTGCGCCAGCATTTGTGGAGCCAACCTTGGGATACCACTCTTGGGGTATTGGGATTCTAACCTGCGGCCATGAATCTGGTCGGGGGACACTGTCAGGTGGGCAGTTTGACTGGGGCGGTCGCCTCCTAAAAGGTAACGGAGGCGCTCAAAGGTTCGTTCAGCACGGACGGAAATCGTGCACTGAGTGTAAACGCATAAACGAGCCTAACTGCGAGAATGACGGTTCGAGCAGTAACGAAAGTTGGAGTTAGTGATCCGGCGGTATGTGAATGGAAATGCCGTCGCTCAACGGATAAAAGCTACCCTGGGGATAACAGGCTGATCTCCCCCAAGAGTCCACATCGACGGGGAGGTTTGGCACCTCGATGTCGGCTCATCGCATCCTGGGGCTGAATTCGGTCCCAAGGGTTTGGCTGTTCGCCAATTAAAGCGGTACGCGAGCTGGGTTCAGAACGTCGTGAGACAGTTCGGTCCCTATCTGTTGCGGGCGTAGGAATATTGAGAGGAGCTGTCCTTAGTACGAGAGGACCGGGATGGACGTACCGCTGGTGCACCAGTTGTTCCGCCAGGGGCATAGCTGGGTAGCTAAGTACGGACGAGATAAACGCTGAAGGCATCTAAGCGTGAAACTCCCCTCGAGATAAGTGTTCCCATCCTTCGGGAGTAAGGCCCCTTGTAGACTACAAGGTTGATAGGTCAGGAGTGGAAGTGCAGTAATGTATG
>NZ_CAXTXI010000023.1:0-720 GCF_964248325.1 Agathobaculum sp. Marseille-P7918
AATGGCTGAATTCAATAACACCAACCTCGCCGATTTTTCCGGCGTATGGGTATTCTGTGAGCAGCGCCAGGGCAAGCTGCAGCCGACTGTGCTGGAGCTGATTTCCGAGGCGCGCAAGCTGGCGGACGATATGGGTACGGAAGTTTGCGGCCTGCTGCTGGGCGGCAAGGGCGTAGGCGACGCAATGGTTAAGGAACTGGGCGCTTACGGCGCGGACAAGGTTCTGGTTGCGGAGGACGACCTGCTCGAGACCTACACCACCGACGCTTACGCAAAGGTGATTTGCGACGTCGTTATGGCTAAGAAGCCGGAAATCATGCTGATCGCGGCGACCAACATCGGCCGTGACCTCGGCCCGCGCTGCGCAGCTCGTCTGCACACCGGTCTGACCGCGGACTGCACGCACCTCGACGTAGACGTTGAGAAGTACGCTGCATTCCTGCAGGAGGCTTCGACCCTGCCGCAGGCACAGATCGACGCACTCGACCGTGCTGACCGTAACCTGAAGATGACCCGTCCGGCATTCGGCGGTCACCTGATGGCGACCATCATCTGCCCGCGTTTCCGTCCCCAGATGGCAACCGTTCGTCCGGGCGTTCTGAAGAAGGGCGAGTACGACGAGGCGAAGGCAAACGCTGTTGCAGTTGAGAAGGTTGACGTGCAGCTGTCCGATGCGGACCTGCAGACCAAGGTTCTGGAAGTAGTCAAGGAAGCCAAGGA
>NZ_CAXTXI010000024.1:0-515 GCF_964248325.1 Agathobaculum sp. Marseille-P7918
AGACGTCCCCATAGCCATCCAAATCAGCATACGGAGACAGAACTGAAGCTGATTCGGGATATGCGCCGCCGCAATCCAGATCTGGGCATGGTGGAGCTGTGGCATCGGCTGCGGCTACGGGGTTATACCCGACGTCCGGAGAGCTTGTTCCGAGTCATGCGCAAACTAGGGCTATTTCCTGCTGTTTCAAAGAAAAAAGTGTATAAACCAAAGCCTTACGAGCAGATGACCTATCCCGGCCAGCGGGTCCAGGTGGACGTAAAAGTGGTGCCCCGCAAATGTATTGCAGACTCGCAACTCCGCCTCTACCAGTACACCGCCATTGACGAGTTTACCCGCCTGCGTTTTCTGACTGCCTACCCAGAGCAAAACACCTATTCCTCTGCCGACTTCCTAAAAAAGTTGCTCAAGTGGTATGCCCGCCGAGGTATCCGGGTGGAGTGCGTGCAGACGGACAATGGCTTTGAGTTTACCAATCGTTTCTCCAACAGCAGACGGGATCTGCCCACCCTGTT